>JBAVZT010000522.1:0-31781 GCA_049588955.1 Rhodanobacteraceae bacterium
ATGTGTGACGACGTGAAACGATCGCTACCGATATGGGGGGGATTCAGGCTTTTTCCATCGTACACAGCAACGGGTGCTGGTGCGTCCGGGAAAACTCGTTGACGTGGGTCACCTTGGTTTCCGCCACTTCCCGGGTGAATACTCCGCATACACCTTTTCCGCGGGTGTGAACGTGCAGCATGATCTGGGTTGCTCGCTCACGATCCAGGCCAAAAAAGGTCTCCAGCACTGCGATCACGAAATCCATGGGCGTGAAATCATCATTGAGCAGAACCACCTGGTACAGCGGTGGTCGCGCCACCTCCGGCCGCGCTTCCTCGACCGCCAATCCGTGTTCCCGCTCGCCGTTGGGTTCGTTTGCTTGGGTCATGGTTCCTTGGGTTCGCTTTCGCCTGGTCCAGTATAGCTCCGGGATATGGCGTATCTTCACCCCGGCTTCAAGTATCGTGTCGAACTGTGCCGCCAACCGATGCGGTGCTGCGCTACACTGCCAAGCATGACTTTCGACACAGCCCATGTCCGTGCCGCCTGCGTCGATGCGGCGATCGCATGGCGCCCGCGCCCGATCGCATTGCCCCGCTGATTCGTCATGGTGGATTCCCTGCTCATGGTCGGCGTGTCCGGCGGTGTTGATTCCGCGGTCGCCGCTTTGCTGCTGCAGCAGTCCGGACAACCGGTGGCGGGCCTGTTCATGCACAACTGGGACGATGTCGAAAGCGCGGGAAATTGCCGGGCCGACACGGATCGCAAGGATGCGGTCGCGGTATGTGCGGCGCTGGGTATTGCGTTCCATGCACGCAGCTTTGCCGCGCAATATCGGGATCGGGTTTTCGCCCGTTTCCTCGTTGAATATCGCGCCGGCCGCACGCCCAATCCGGACGTGTTGTGCAACCGCGAGATCAAATTCAGGACATTTCTCGATGAAGCGCGCGCACTCGGTGCGACCTCGATTGCGACCGGGCACTACGCGCGCATCGATCGCCGCCACGGCTTGTGGCGATTGCTGCGTGGTCGCGACGAAACCAAGGATCAAAGCTATTTCCTGCACGGGCTCGACCAGGCGCAACTGGCTGCCACACGGTTTCCGCTGGGAGACCTGACCAAGACCGAGGTGCGCACACGCGCGCGTGATGCCGGGCTTCCGACGCACGCCAAAAAGGATTCCACCGGCATCTGCTTCATCGGCGAGCGGGATTTCCGCGAATTTCTCGGACATTACATTCCCGCCGCGCCCGGCGATGTGCGCACGCCGGACGGGAAAATCGTCGGGGCGCACCAGGGCGCGTTCTTTTACACACTCGGCCAACGCGAGGGACTCGGAATCGGCGGGCGCCGCGGGGCGAGTGGAGAAGCGTGGTATGTGGTTGGCAAGGATGTCGGCGCCAATATTGTCTATGCTGCGCAGGGCGAAGCCAACGTGTGGCTGCAGTCTCGCCGTCTCATCGCGACCCGGTTGAACTGGATCGCCGGTTTGCCACCTGCGGCGCAATTGCGCTGCACGGCAAAAACCCGTTATCGCCAGCCGGACCAGGTGTGCTCGGTCGAGATTGCCGATGGCGAATGCAAGGTCGCATTCGACCAGCCACAGCGCGCAGTCACACCGGGTCAGTCGGTGGTGTTCTATGCCGGCGATGTTTGTCTCGGCGGTGGAGTCATCGATTGCTGCGACGCGCCGTTCGGCGGCTGGCCCGGCGCGTGTTGATCAAACATGCGTGAGTCGCGCGTGATCGCACTGGCCGGCATGTTTCAGGCCGTCAGTCTGGTACGCCAGGTCGCGACCCGTGGCCGCGCCGACCCGGAAACGGTCGAGGCCAGTCTCACCAGCATTTTTCGCATCGACGCCGACAGTGCGGCCGACGTTTTCGGCGGCGTCGATGGCGTCCGCCATGGCCTGCACACACTGATTGCCCAACTTGACAATACCTCGCGCGATCCGGCCCTGACCCGCCTTGCCCTTGGCGTTCTGCGCCTGCAGCGTCGGCTGGCCGGCAATCGGCGCATGAATCAGACGCTGTCCGACGGTATTGAAGCAATCCAGCGTCAGGTGACGCATCTGGGCGTTTCACACCCCACGGTGCAGGGGCGTCTGGCCGAGCTCTACAGCGTCACGTTGTCGCAACTGCGCCCGCAGATCATGGTGCACGGCAACCCGGCGTGCCTTGGTCAAGCGCAATGTGTCGAGGCAATTCGCGCCCTCCTGCTCGCGGCCGTACGTGCCGCGGTGCTATGGCGCCAGGTCGGCGGTCGGCCATGGCGTCTGCTGCTGCGCCGGCGCGAATACGCGATGCTTGCGCGCGGGCTGCTGACCAGCAATACGCTCGATCGGGGCTGAGCAAAGCATGGTCGCGGGGTTTCGGTGATAATGTTCAGTCAGATTCCGACTTCAAATTGCAGTGACGGCATTCGGCGAGTCCGACAAGGCTTCGCGCCGAGGTACCGACCGGCCAACGAACCGAGGAGATCGGCATGAACGATTCTTTTTCGACCCGCGACACGCTCGAGATCAACGGCAAGCGCTACGCGATCAGCAGCCTGGCGAAATTCGGTCGGCAGTTCGATATCTCGCGCCTGCCGTATTCGATGAAGATACTGCTGGAAAACCTGTTGCGTCACGAGGACGGTGAAAGCGTCGGTACGCGCGAGATAGAGGCCGTCGCCAAGTGGAATCCGCATCAGGAACCGGAAACGGAAATCGCGTTCACCCCGGCGCGCGTCGTGTTGCAGGATTTCACCGGTGTGCCGTGCGTAGTCGATCTCGCTGCAATGCGCGACGCAATGAAACGCCTCGGCGGCGACGCCAAACGCATCAATCCGCTGTCACCGGCCGAACTCGTGATCGATCATTCGGTCCAGGTGGACGCGTTCGGTTCCGACAAGGCACTCGATCTGAATGTGAAAATCGAGTTCGAACGCAACCAGGAGCGCTACGGTTTTCTGCGCTGGGGCCAAAAGGCGTTCGACGACTTCAAGGTGGTGCCGCCGCGCACCGGCATCGTGCATCAGGTCAACCTGGAATATCTCGCGCGCGTGGTGATGACGGCGGAGAAAAACGGCGAATGGTGGGCGTATCCGGACACGGTCTTCGGCACCGACTCGCATACGACCATGGTCAACGGCCTGGGCGTGCTTGGCTGGGGCGTCGGCGGTATCGAGGCCGAAGCGGCGATGCTCGGGCAGGCTTCATCGATGCTGATCCCGCAAGTGGTCGGTTTCCGCCTGACTGGCCGTCTGCCGGAAGGTGCGACCGCGACCGATCTGGTGCTGACGGTCACTCAAATGCTGCGCAAACACGGGGTGGTCGGCAAATTCGTCGAGTTCCATGGTGACGGCCTCGCGCAACTGCCACTGGCCGATCGCGCAACGATCGGCAACATGGCGCCGGAATATGGCGCCACCTGCGGCATTTTCCCGATCGATCGCGAAGTGCTCTCGTATCTGCGCCTGTCCGGACGCGATGCGGCGCACATCGCCTTGGTCGAGGCATACGCCAGGGCGCAGGGCATGTGGCACGACGAAAACACACCGGCCGCCGAATTCAGCGCGAATCTGGAACTCGACCTCGCCGACGTGCGACCTTCCCTGGCCGGTCCGAAACGCCCGCAGGACCGGGTGCTGCTCGAGGACATGCGCACCAGCGCCCGGGACGCGCTTGAGGCGCTGAATGGCGAGCGCACCCCCAAGCGCGCCGAGGACCGCTTTGCCAACGAAGGCGGCGGTACCGCGGTCGGACACGATCAGAGCGCGAGCGAGTCCGGCCAGCATGTGTCGTTGAAAGATGACAACTTCCGGCTCAACGACGGCGCCGTGGTGATCGCGGCGATCACCTCGTGCACCAACACCTCGAATCCGGCGGTGATGCTCGGCGCCGGTCTGCTCGCCCGCAAGGCGAACGAGAAGGGCCTCAAATCCAAACCGTGGGTCAAGACATCGCTGGCCCCGGGCTCCAAGGTAGTGACCGACTACCTCGAAAAATCCGGACTGCTCGCTGATCTCGACCAGCTCGGCTTCTACCTGGTCGGCTACGGCTGCACCACCTGCATCGGCAATTCCGGTCCGCTGCCGCCGGAAATCAGCAAGGGCATCGCCGATGGCGATCTTGCGGTCGCCGCGGTGCTTTCCGGCAATCGCAATTTCGAGGGTCGCGTGCATCCGGAAGTCAAGATGAACTATCTCGCGTCGCCGCCGCTGGTGGTGGCGTTCGCGCTGGCCGGCACCGTCGACATCGACTTGACGAACGATCCACTGGGCACCGGCAAGGACGGCAAACCCGTGTACCTGAAGGATATCTGGCCGAGCAACCAGGAAATCAGCGATCTGATCGCGAAATCAATCAGCGCGGACATGTTCAAGAAAAACTACGCGGACGTGTTCGCCGGCGACAGCCGCTGGAATCAGATCGAATCACCCGAGGGTGAGCTGTACCGATGGGATGCCAAATCCACCTATATCAAGAATCCGCCCTACTTTGACGGCATGACGATGGAGCTGGACACCATCGCGGATATCAAGGGTGCGTACTGTCTCGGACTGTTCGGCGACTCGATCACCACCGATCATATTTCGCCGGCCGGCAACATCAAGAAGGATTCACCCGCCGGAAGATACTTGATCGAACGTGGCGTACAGCCTGCCGATTTCAATTCATACGGATCGCGCCGTGGCAACGATGACGTGATGGTGCGTGGCACCTTTGCCAATATCCGCATCCGCAACAAGATGCTCGAAGATGTCGAGGGCGGCTACACGCGCCATGTGCCGAGCGGCGAGCAGATGGCCATCTACGATGCGGCGATGAAATACATCGCGAACGGTACGCCGCTGGTGGTCATCGCGGGCAAGGAGTACGGCACCGGCTCGTCGCGCGACTGGGCGGCGAAAGGCACGCTGCTGCTCGGGGTCAAGGCGGTGATCGCCGAAAGCTTCGAGCGTATTCACCGCTCCAATCTGGTCGGAATGGGCGTACTGCCGTTGCGGTTCCGCGACGGAGACAGCGCCGCATCGCTGGGGCTTACCGGGAATGAGACGTTCGACATCAGCGGACTGCAAAACGGCGATGCCGAAACGGCGGAAGTGACGGCATACGGAGCGAACGGCGAATCAAGATTTACCGTTCAGGTGATGCTGCTGACACCGAAGGAGCGCGAGTTCTACCGTCATGGCGGCATCCTGCAGTACACGCTGCGTCAACTCGCCGCAGATGCGAAGGCGGCCTGACCGCACGAGCCCGGCAATCCGGCGTGGGCGCGTCGGCTTGGCTCGCCGAACGAGGAATTTTCGCAAAGAAGCTTATGGGTAGCGGATACATGACAAGTTACAGCGATCGGCCCTGGCTGGCGAGCTATCCGAAAGGTGTCCCGGCGGAGATTGATCCCGATCGCTATCGATCGGTTGCGGCGCTGATCGAGGAAAGTTGTGACAAGTTCCGCCACTGCCCGGCTTTCAGCAACATGGGCAAGCGCCTGACCTATGACGAACTCGACCTTCTCAGTCGCCGGTTCGCCTCATATCTGCGCAACCATTTGCAACTGGCGAACGGAGATCGCGTCGCGATCATGTTGCCCAATGTGCTGCAGTACCCGGTCGCACTGCTCGGCGTGCTGCGCGCGGGCCTGGTAGTGGTCAACGTGAACCCGTTGTACACCGCGCGTGAGCTCAAGCACCAACTGGAAGACTCGCAGGCCAGTGCGATTGTCGTGCTCGACAACTTTGCCCATACGGTGGCCGAGGTGGTCGCCTCCACACAGTGCAGGCATGTGATCTGCACTGCGATCGGCGACCTGCTCGGCTTGGCGAAATCGCTGCTGGTCAATTTCGTGGTGCGTTACATCAGGAAAATGGTGCCGCCGTATTCGTTGCCCGGAGCGGCCCGCTTCAACGATGTGCTCAGGATTGGCGCGCGCTCGCCGGCGCCTGCGGTCGATATCGAACCCGATCACATCGCTTTCCTGCAGTACACCGGAGGCACCACCGGTGTTGCCAAGGGCGCGATGCTGTCGCACCGCAACATGGTGGCCAATGTGCAACAGGCCGGAGCGTGGATCGCAGGCAGCATGCGTATGGGCGAGGAAATCATGATCACGGCGTTGCCGCTGTATCACATCTTTGCGCTGACCGCGAACTGCCTGACCATGATGACGTTTGGTGGTCTCAATTGTCTGATCACCAACCCGCGCGACATGAAGGGTTTCGTGGCGGAACTGCGCAAGGTGCGTTTTACGGCCATCACCGGCGTCAACACGCTGTTCAACGGATTGCTCAACACTGCCGGATTCGACCGGCTCAATTTTTCCAATCTCCGGCTGACTCTGGGCGGTGGCATGGCCGTTCAACGCGCGGTCGCGCATCGCTGGCGCGCGGTCACCGGCTGCGCGCTGGCAGAAGCCTACGGTCTGACCGAAACATCCCCGGCGGTGTGCATCAATCCGCTCGACGGATCCGGTCGCGAGGGTTCGATCGGTCTACCGGTTCCATCGACACAGGTATCAATCCAGGATGACGCGGGACAACCTGTAGCGCTCGGCGAAGCCGGCGAGTTGTGCGTGCGCGGACCGCAGGTCATGTTGGGTTACTGGAAGCGCCCAGGCGAAACCGCCGCGACTCTGAGTACCGAAGGCTGGTTGCGCAGCGGCGATATTGCGCGCATGGACGAAGACGGTTTCGTCTACATCGTCGATCGCAAGAAGGACATGATTCTGGTGTCCGGCTTCAATGTCTACCCGAACGAAATAGAGGAGGTTGTTGCGCAGCACCCCGGTGTCCTCGAGGTGGCCGCCGTCGGCGTGCCGGACGAGCATTCCGGCGAAGCCGTCAAATTGGTCGTGGTCAAGAAGGATCCCGGGCTCACCGCGGATGCACTGCGAGAGTACTGTCGCAGCAATTTGACCGGCTATAAATTGCCTAAAATCATAGAGTTCCGTAACTCCTTGCCGAAGAGCAATATCGGCAAGATCCTGCGCCGCGAGTTGCGCGACTCCCCCACGAGCTGACCCGCTTCTCGTCAGTTGTCGCCATCTGGATGCTCGCTCTTGCTCTTTTGGCCCCACAGCCAAAACCGTGCATACGTCACACTTTTGATTTCTGGCCCCTCGCAGAACCCACCGGGATTGTCAACCCGATGTTAAATGTGCGCTACACTCCGGCGCGATCGTCCTGCGTTCAGGGGCACGGAAAAATGTGCCGCAAGTCCGCCACTCGTGTGATGCGATCGACCGGGCGGCGTCAAAATTTTCTTCGAGGGGCATACGAAAATGAACAACGTCGAATCGCTGCACCGTGACCAGAGCTATCGCTTGTTGCGCTCGCAGGACGATCCTGCGAACAACGCTTTCTGGTGTTTCATGCATGCGCGTCGATTTCCTCAAGAACGCGGTTACAGAGCATGCTTCTCACCGACATTGATCAAGGAGATTCGCGAATTTCAGAAAAAAGCGGCGGACAAGCTCATTCTGCATGCCTCCAATGCCAGTTCGCGCGTCGCGCATGTGGTGCTGGCCTCGGATGCGGACGTGTTCAATCTCGGCGGAGATCTGAGCCTGTTTTGCCGGCTGATCCGCGAGCGCAACCGCGAACACCTGCTTGCCTACGCGCAGCAATGCGTCGAGGGAGTGTACGGTTTCCATGCGCACCTGAATCGCAATGCCCATACGGTCGCGTTGGTTCAGGGCGACGCGCTTGGCGGTGGGTTCGAAGCCGCGCTGTCTTGCCAGACCATCATCGCCGAAGAGGGCGTTGGAATGGGCTTCCCGGAAGTGCTGTTCGACCTGTTCCCGGGCATGGGCGCTTATTCGTTCCTTTGCAAACGCGTTGCGCCCAAGCTCGCGGAAGAAATGATGCTCAACGGCACCGTCTATTCCACTCAGGAGCTGCATCGCATGGGCATCGTGGACATGCTGGTACCGCGCGGCGAGGGCGTTAAGGCCACGCATGATTTCATTCGTCGCAACCAGCGTATCTCGCATGCTCGCGCCGCGATGAACCGGGTCCGCGAAATCGCCCAGCCGGTCAGTCTCAACGAACTCATGCAGGTAACCGAAATCTGGGTGGATACCGCCATGCAACTTGGCGAAAAGTCGCTACGCACCATGGAACGCCTGGTGCGTGCCCAGGAAAAGCGACCGGTCGCATCTCCTGTGCCAAGTCGAGGCGCCGAGCCACTTGGCGCCGTGCAACTTTCCAGCTGACGTTGCTGTTTTCCGATCGGTTTGAGGTGCCGGATCAGGATCGATCCGGCATCCGCTCACTCAGGGTCTGTTGTTGCTGTGGCGCCTTCAGTGCCGCGCGCGCGAGTTCGAGTTGCTCGCGAAGTGTGCGCACGCGCTGACGCCATTCTTTCGGCAACTGCCAGTTACCCAGACCCATCGCATCCGACGCCACTGCCGCGAGCCGGATCGCTCCCATGTTCCCGGCGACGCCCTTCAGCGCATGACAGTGATCGCGGAAGGCATCCCAGTGCGACGCTGCGCCTGATTTCTCCAGTTCGCCGATGCACTGCAGGGCGTCACGCAAACACTCCTCGATGAACAGCCCGAGGAACGCGTCGCCCAGTTGCAGCTCATCCAGTTCGTCCAGTACATGGCGTGAAACCAGCTCTCCCGTTTGTGCCTCGACGGTCGATGCGACTTCGGGTTTCGCCGCAGTGTCGTTGCCGAGCGCGATATCCGCCAATGCATCGAGCAACTTCGGTACCGCGATAGGCTTGGTCAGGAACGCGCGGGCGCCCGCCAACTCACAATCTCGAATCGTCGACGTCGTGGCGTCCGCGCTGAGCATCAGGAATGGCGTCACATCGCGGCCAGCCTCCATGACACGAGCCTGCTTGAGCACCTCGAGCCCGCTGATACCCGGCATGTGCAGATCGACTATTACCGCGTCGAAATGGTCGCTTTCCATCGCCGACAGCACTTCATCGCCGCTGGCTACGATATGCGGCTGGTGGCCGGCCTTTTCGAGCAGACGCCGCAGCACCATCAGGTTGGCAGCCTGGTCGTCCGCCAGCAACAACCTGAGCGGCCGCACGCGCGCGCGGTGACGCACGAACGGGTCGGCGAACTCGATGACGTTTTCGGCAACGCGTCGAGGCCCTTCGACCAGCACCGGCACCTCGGGCGTGGCGCGGAACGGGATATCGGCCCAGAAATGCGACCCCTCGCCTTCCACGCTCTCGAAATGGATTTCCCCGCCGAGCATCTCCGTCAGGGATCGAGCGATGGTGGTACCGAGCCCGGTCCCTCCAAAGCGGCGCGCATGGCCGTGTTCCGCCTGCTCGAACGCGTTGAATATGCGCTTCTGGGCGTTTGCGGGTATACCGACACCGGTATCGCGCACCGCGAAACGCAGTCGCACGTCGTCATCGTCATTGTCTGCCTCGACGCGACCGACATTGATCGTGACACTCCCGGCTTCCGTGAACTTCACCGCATTCGAAACCAGATTGACCAGAATCTGCCGCAGGTGGCTGGAATCGCCGAACAAGGCGTCGGGAACGTCGTCGGCCACTTTGACATCGAACGCCAGCCCCTTGTCGACCGCGGTTGGCTGCAACATGATCTGAATACCGCGCAGCACCGTCGCGAGGCGGAAGTCGCCTTCAACACGCTTCAGTTTTCCGGCTTCGATGGCCGAAATGTCCAGCACATCCTCGACCAACGCGAGCAGCGTCTGCGCGGAAGCCTGCATGACTTCGGTGCATTCGCGCTGCTCGGCATTCAGACTGGTGGCCGCCAGTAACTCCGACATGCCGACGATCCCGTTCAAAGGCGTGCGGAATTCATGGCTCATGTTGGCCACAAAGCCGCTCTTGGCTGCATTTGCCCGCCGTGCTTCCTCGGTCGCCCGGGTCAATGCCTTGAGCAGCGAACTCAGATAAGTCGGTATGGCAACAAGCCCGACCAGCAGCCCCCAGGACAAGGATGGGTTGCGCTGCCAGAACTCGGTTGTAGCCATTACGCCGAAAAACGAGATGGCGGCTATTACCACCGCCGCGCGGAGGTACCGCGGGCCGTAGCGCAGACCGTTACCGATTGTCACCCACAAGTACACGACATAGAGGGGTGCGACCTCCTCGCCTCCCAGTCGCATGATTGCAAACATCGCCGCATAATCCGCGATCATTCCGATCCAACGGCGCGCATGTGAAACACCAGGCCGCCGCAGGATCTCGACAAACAAACCGATGCCGATCAGCGCTTCCACCGACAGATAGAGCAGCACACGCGGCAACAAACCGTTCATGCCCGATGCGGACGCGACACCAAGCAGATAGATCAGGAAAAGACCGACTATCGCGATTCGGACGATCGCCTGCTCGTGCTCGCTGTCGGGACGCGATGCGAGGTTTGCCCGGAGCTTTTGGAGACGCTTGTTCATAGGATCAATGGTCATTTGCGGGCGAACTACAGGCCAAGACCAGGTGGCGACAGCTTGGACTGCTGGATTTCGACGATCCTGCTCTCGTTTGCCAGCAGGATGTCCACGCAAAGAGGATCAAAAAGCGTGCCACGTTGCTCGCGGAAGTAATCCATGGCCTCCTGGTTGGACCAGGCCTTCTTGTACGGGCGCTCCGTCGTGAGGGCATCGAACGCGTCGGCGATCGCGACGATGCGCGCGGTCAGCGGGATCGCCTCTCCCTTGAGACCATCCGGGTAACCGCTGCCGTTCCAACGCTCGTGATGGCGCAACGCGATCGTTGCGCCCAATTTCACGAAACGGCTCTGGCTGTCGCGCAGGATTTCATTGCCGATGACCGGGTGCTTGCGCATGATCGCGAATTCTTCCTCGGTCAGGCTGCCGCGCTTGAGCAAGATCGCGTCGGGAATGCCGATCTTGCCAATGTCGTGGAGCGGCGCCGCCAGGGTCAGAATTCGCGTATCTTCGTCGGACATACCCAGTTCTTCGGCGATGAGCTCCGTATAGCGCGCCATCCGCAGCAAGTGGATGCCGGTACCGTAATCGCGGTATTCGATCGCCTTGGCGAGCCTGAACAAAGTTTCGCGTTCGCGTTGCTCGACCTCTTGAAGGCCTTCCAGAACCCGGCTTTCGAGCCAGCGGGCGCGTTGCTTGACCGACTCTCCCTGCTGACGGAGCAGCAGAAGATTCTTGCAGCGCGACCGCAACTCGCGGGGTCTCACCGGCTTGACCAGGAAATCGATGACCCCGGCATCAAGAGCGGCCTGGCGGACCGGCTCGTCGCCGACCACGCTGATCAGGACGATCGGAATGTCACGATGTGACAGCGGGCGGCGGAATTGGCGCGCGAATTCGAGCCCGTCCATAACGGGCATGCGGTAGTCGAGCAGGAGCAGATCCGTATGGTTGCTGTCGGACCAGTGCAGTGCTTCGACCGGGCTGCCGAAATCCGACACCCGTATGTCCGAGTTGATGCCCTCGATCACATGCCGCAGCATGGTCCGGGCAGACGGCTGATCATCAACGATCAGTACGTTCACGCAAGCTCTCCCGATTCGGTCCCCGCGAGCTCCGTCGTCTTCGTCAAGAGCTCATGGGATCCCCACGCAGCGGCGCTGCGCGTGCCCCGGCGATGTGCGTACCTCGTTGACATACAGGTATACCCTTGCATAGATTACCACGGAGCCCTTGAAAGTTGGCCGGAATCGGGCGTTTGCATCAATCATCCTCTCCGAACGGCTCCAGACGATCGGCATAACTGCCGAGCAGGCTCCACAACGGCACCTCCTTGTGCGTGGGGATGCGTGCATACCCGAAACCAATATGCTCTGCGGTCAAGCGTTTGACCGTCGCCTCGAGGTGCAAGTCGAAATGTGCGCCTATGAGGATATCGAGCACAAACAGGTCTCCGATCGCCCCATTCCACCCGCGCGGTCGCACAACCAAGGCTCCCGTCGCCGAGATGTCTTCGAGGTCACCGGTCCATGAATCGCCGCCGCGGCTGATCACGACCGTCGACGCAAGCGGCATGCGTGCCGGTCGCAGTCTGCGCAGATGCGGGGGATCGCTCACGACCTCCTCCTCTTATTCCAACCGTAACGACGTCAGCAAGATTCGTGCCTTGACGGCTCAACGATGCCGACCCCGGGGCATTTTCCGCTCAGGCCTCGGGTCGCAGCGTCGGAAACAGCAGGACATCACGGATTGAAGGCATATCGGTGAACAGCATTGTCAGGCGATCGATGCCGACACCGAGGCCGCCCGTCGGTGGCATGCCCGTTTCGAGCGCCCGAATGTAGTCGGCATCGTACCGCATGGCCTCGTCGTCACCGGCATCCCTGGCCGCGACCTGAGCGTGAAAGCGCGCGGCCTGATCTTCCGGATCGTTGAGTTCGGAAAATCCATTGGCCAGTTCCCTGGCACCGATAAACAGTTCGAAGCGGTCGCTGATTGCCGGGTCGTCGTCGTTGGCACGTGAAAGTGGCGACACTTCGGTCGGATACGCGGTGATGAAGGTCGGCTGGATCAGCCTGTCCTCGACGGTCTTCTCGAATATCTCAACCAGCATCTTGCCCCAGCCATATTCGCTCTTGACCGGAATATCCAAGCGCGCGCAGTGTCGCGAAAGCGCTGCACGGTCGCGCATCTCGCCGCGCTCGATGTCGGGGTTGTGTTCGAGCACCGCGTCTTGCATGCGCCAGCGACGAAACGGAGGTCCGAGATCAATCGTCTTGCCGTCCCAGGTCAGCGCGGTGCGACCGAGCACCGCGCCGGCTGCGTCTCGGATCATGGCTTCGGTCAAATCCATGATCTCATCATGGCTTGCATGGGCCTGGTACAGCTCGAGCATCGTGAATTCCGGGTTGTGCCGGGTCGACATGCCCTCGTTGCGAAAGTTGCGATTGATCTCGTACACGCGCTCGAAGCCTCCGACCACCAGACGTTTCAGATACAACTCCGGTGCGACGCGAAGGTACATGTCGATATCGAGTGTATTGTGGTGCGTCCGGAACGGCCGCGCCGTAGCGCCACCAGCGATCGGATGCAGCATGGGCGTCTCGACTTCCATGAAACGCCGTTCGGGGGATTCGAGCCAGCTGCGAATGAAACTGACAAGGCGCGCGCGTAACGTGAATACCGCGCGCGCCTCTGGCGTGACGATCAAATCGACATAGCGCTGCCGGTAGCGCTGCTCAACATCGGCCAGACCGTGCCACTTGTCCGGCAACGGCCGCAGCGACTTGCTCAAGAGACGCAAGTGCGTCACCCGGATCGAAAGCTCTCCGCTGCGCGTGCGCATGAGCGACCCTTTCGCACCGACGATATCGCCGATATCCCAGCTCCTGAACTCCTCGTATGCATCCGCAAGCGCCGCGCTCTGCAGGAACAGTTGAATGCGTCCGGTAAAATCCTGGATCTCGACGAAACTGGCCTTGCCCATGACGCGTTTGGCCAGCATGCGGCCCGCTACGGCGACTGGCGCGACCTGCTCCAATGCGGCATTGTCCCAGCGCTCGGGATCGGCGTAGCAGGACTGAAGGTCCCCAGCGTAGGTGTCGGGCCGAAAATCGTTCGGGAAGGCGACACCGCGCGCGCGCAGCGACCTCAGCTTCTCGCGGCGCTCGGCGATAAGCTTGTTTTCGTCGCCGCCTTGCGGGTCGACGTGGTCGGGCATTGTCTCGTCCGTCATCGGGGCACCAGGAGGCTCGGCGCAGGGCGGCAAGTCACACTGCTGCGCCAAACAGACTCGGCAAGATTTGGGAGTATAGTCCCGCATTCCCAGACTGCGTGCCAAACTCCGTCACGCCTGCGGTGGACCAGGTAGTGGAGGTAGTGGAATATCGAGTTTGGTTGCATAGGTGCGAATGGGTAATCCGTATTGACCTTCCAAGGGAGAACGATCCATGAAAGCCCAACGTTTCAACCCGGCGCTCACGCTGTTGCTCGCGCTGATCCTCATGATTCCCGCAACGACCACGTTTGCTGCCGATGAGCCCGCTCCCGGGAACGCCGCCGGCACGATCGCCACGATCTGGGTCATCTGGCCCAAGGATGGGCAGACCGCACAGTTCGAAGCGGCGTTGAAACAGCATGCCGCGTGGCGCAAGAATGCGGGAGAGAGCTTCACCTGGTCCATCTATCAGCCCGTGGTCGGTTCGGATCTTGCTCACTACGTGATCCGTTCCGGGGACCACACCTGGAAAGACATGGACATCGAGGACGGCTGGGAAACCAAGGCAGGTGCATCGGCAGAGTATGACCGGCAAGTCGGACCGTATACGGCACGCGCGGAACACTACTTTGCCGAAACCGATCTCAAGAACAGCCACTGGATCGACAGCAACGATTACAAGTACTTCGGGGTTTCGACCTACTACACCAAGCCCGGCATGAGTGCCGACCGCATGGCGGCGATGGACAAGATAAACCAGGCCATTGTCAGCGCGAAGTGGCCGTACCCGTTCGAGGTATCGAGCACGATTGGGGGTCGCGGTCAGTTGGTGATCGTCGACCCGATGAAAAGTTACGCCGACATGGCCGACCCGACTCCATCGCTGATGGAGGTATTGGCCAAATCGCTCGGTTCCAAGGATGCGGCAGCAGCCACGTTCAGGCAGTTCGGCAGCACGATCGACCACAGCGACTACACCGTTTACGCTTATCGCCCGGACCTGTCGACACCGAAATAGGCGCGCGCATTCAAGCTGCCCCCGCGTTGCACCGCGGGGCAGCCGTGCGAATCACGCACCCACGCGCCTGGCGCCGGCGTCGAGTCCGGACTTGAGGCTGGCCTCGATGAACTCATCGAGGTCGCCATCCAGGACTCTTTGCGTATCGGTGCGCTCGATACCCGTCCGCAGATCCTTGATACGCGATTGATCGAGCACATAGTTGCGGATCTGGCTACCCCAACCGATATCGGATTTGGTATTTTCGAGCGCATCCTTTTCGGCGTTGCGCTTCTGGACTTCCATCTCGTAGAGCTTGGCTTTCAGCATCTTCATCGCCCGGTCGCGATTGGCATGCTGGCTGCGCTCGGTCTGGCACGCGACCACGATGCCACTTGGCACGTGCGTAATGCGCACGGCCGATTCGGTCTTGTTGACGTGCTGGCCGCCGGCGCCGGAGGAACGGTAGACGTCGGTCTTGAGGTCGGCCGGATTGATCTCGATATCGATATCGTCGTCCACTTCCGGGCTGACGAAAATCGATGAGAACGACGTGTGCCGTCGATTGTCCGAATCGAACGGCGACTTGCGCACCAACCGGTGCACGCCGATCTCGGTCTTGAGCCAGCCATACGCATACTCGCCTTCAACGCGGAAGGTCGCGCTCTTGATGCCGGCGACGTCGCCGGCACTCGCTTCGAGCAATTCGGTTTTCCACCCCTTGTTCTCGCACCAGCGCAGATACATGCGCAGCAACATCTCGGCCCAGTCCTGCGCCTCGGTACCGCCCGCACCGGCCTGCACATCGACGAACGCGTTACTCGCATCCATTTCACCCGCGAACATACGCCGGAACTCAAGTGCTTCGACCTCGCGCGCGCGCGCTTCCACATCGGCCGCGACCGCCTCGGCGGTGGCATCGTCATTTTCCCCGATGGCCAGATCCAAAAGATCGCCTGCTTCTACGAGGCTGTCGGTCAGGCCGCCGATACCAGCGACGATGCGCTCCAGGCTCGCGCGTTCGCGTCCGAGATCCTGCGCACGCTGCGGATCGTTCCAGACATCCGGATCCTCGAGTTCACGCGCAACTTCCTCCAGCCGCTCACGCTTGGCATCGTAGTCAAAGGTACCCCCTCAGCGAAGTCACTCGCTCGGCGAGATCCGCGATGCGGGCGGCGATCTGATTGGTCTCGATCATGCTTTTGCTGTCTGGCGCAAGAAGTCGAGGATGGTAGCAAATATGCGGCAATGGCCGCTGCCTTTGCGGTCGTGTTTCGCTGCGCTATACCCGTCCGATGGTGCTGCGTCGAGGCAACCTTGCGGCATGGGTACAGCACGGCCATACCCTTCATTCCGCCTCGACATCACGCCGGCTCGATATATCGCAACAACAGGCGCAATCGTTCGCGGCCGTTCCATTCATCGACCTGTAGTTGATAGGCGGCGCGCACGCGCGACGGCGGCGCGGTCCCGACGGTGGCATTGAACAGGATCGCATCGAATGCGCCATTTTCCTGCGTCGAACATCCGGCAAGGCGCAGCCGCAGCCGCCAGTGCTTTTCGCCGACGAGGCGCCAGGAATCGACATCGAAGACATTGTCGAACAACGGCTCGGCGAATCCCTGGCCCCAGGGACCGGCGTCGCGCAGGGTGCGTGCGAGGTCGATATCGAATTCGCGCGCTTCGAGCTCGCCGTCGGTCGTTACCACCGGCTCCAGCAATTCGCCCGCAAGGTGCTCGGCCGTGATCCCGTTGAACGCCATGCGAAATTGATCGAGGTTGTCGAGTGCGAGAGTCAGACCCGCAGCCATGGCATGACCGCCGAAGCGGTCGATCAATCCGGGGTCGCGCGCGTCGATCGCGGCAAGCGCATCGCGGATATGGAAGCCCCGGATAGAGCGCGCCGATGCGCGCAACTCGTTACCGTCTGCGCTTGCCGGCGCACAGGCAATCACCGGACGATGGAGACGTTCTTTGAGCCGCGATGCCACCAGGCCCACGATGCCGGGATGCCAGTCCGCTCGATACAGCACGACCCCGCAGGCGCCGTGTGCCTCCACATCGTTCAGTTCTTCGATCGCCGCTTCGGCCTGTTCGACCATCGCGCTCTGCATCACGCGGCGCTCGGCATTGATGCGCGACAATCGCTCGGCCAACGTTGCGGCGTGCACGGGATCGTCGCTGAGCAGGCATTCGATACCGATGCTCATGTCCTCGATCCGGCCCGCCGCGTTGATGCGCGGAGCTATCGCAAAAGCAAGATCGCCGGCCGTGGCGCGCAACGGGTCGCACGCTGCGGCGTCGAACAACGCACCCACGCCCGCGCAGGCGCGGCCCGAACGCATCCGTTTCAATCCCGCTGCGACGAGAATGCGGTTGTTGTAATCGAGCGGTACCAGATCGGCAACGGTCCCAAGCGCAACCAGGTCGAGCAGCGGGGCCAAGTCGCAATCGGATTTGTGCAAATGTGCGCGCAGCGCGAGCAGCACGTAGAACATCACGCCGACGCCGGCTAGGTTGCTCAGGATGCTGTTTGCGGGCGGGTCGTGTGCGCCCAAATCAAGGAGCTGGCTTGCGTGTCCGTGTTTTTCAACTGCCTTCGGGTTCACGATCGCATCGGCATCCGGTACCGTGGCGCCTGGAAGGTGATGGTCGGTGATGAGCACGCGAATGCCGCGCGCTCTCGCAGCCGCTGCACCTGCATGGCTCGCGATTCCGTTGTCCACGGTTACGATCAGCTCCGGTGCCGGAGCGGGCAGCGACGCGACCAGCGCCGGACTCAGGCCGTAACCGTGCTGCACGCGGTTCGGTACGTGATAGGTGACGTGCCGCGCGCCGAGCAGACGCAGCCCGCGCACCGCCACCGCAGTGGCGGTCGCGCCGTCACAGTCGAAATCACCGACGACGACAATGTCCCGGTTGGCCGCGATCGTGTCGGCAAGCAATGCGCAAGCACGATCGATTCCGCCAAGCTGCGGCGCGGCAAGGCGCCGCAGCCTGTGTTCGGCCGCACCGGGTCCAAACACGCCTCGGGCCGCATAGACGCGACGCAGCACAGGATGAACGTCGTCCGACCAGCCGATCGGCTTGCCCACGACGACCCGACGTTCGATGCGACTGGGCTCGATGCGAACCGGGCTCATGCGTCGAAAAGCCGGATCGAGCGCCACCAGCGCCAGCGATGGCGCGGGACGACCCGGTAGCGTTCCCCCGAAGCAAACAGCAGATCGACGCGACCGATCCGTCGCGCGCGCAGAACCGCGTCGATCGGGCCGAGCCAGCCACGCTCAAGTGGCTCGGCCGACACCCGGCGCAGGTCGAGGAGTCGCGTTCCGGTCGCGTCCTCATTGCGGGACAGCTCGTCGAATTTGCCGACGCTTGAATCGCATGCGATGCCCGCACGCAATGCCAGCGCACGCATCAAGGCATCATTGCTCATCGCCCAAGCGACGTGTGTCCGGACCCAATCCGGCCTGCGCCCGCCACCCCAGAACCAGATACTGTTGACGCCTGTTTTGCCGCCGGCTCTGCGTTTGGCGTTCAACGGATGATTGTGCAAGACGATCTGCGCCTCGTTCAGCAGCGAACGCCAGCGCCCGCCCGCACTGCCAGCCGGAAGGTGCGCGCGCAGATCGTCACCGAGCGCCGCTTCGGGCGGCGCGAATTCCGGCAGACCGACGTCACCTTCACAACGCACATACCAGCGCGCCGGCGTTCCGGCTTCGATCCGCAATCCCGCGTCCCCGAACAGGGGCTTGAGAGCAGACAGGAACTCGTCGCTCTCGGCGCGCGACAGACCGAGATCGCCGCAGGCGAGCAGGCGCGCCGAAACCATGTCGGCCTGGACATGGGCCGGATCAGCACGCAGCCAGACCGCGTCGTCCGGGGCCATTCCATCCAGTTCGCGTGTCAGGGCGGCAGTCGGCATGCGCTGGCCGGCCACATCGAAACACGCGCTCAACATGGCATCGGACCCTTCCGGCTGATCCGTCAAGTGGTCACCGCGCGAAATCCAGTGTGCCAGCTTGCCGTTCGCGGTCACGCGGTCAGCGGCAAGCAATTCACGTCTCGGCAACAGAACGATGAATCCGGTGCGGGACGCATCTCCGGTCATCGTCTTGAGGTGCCTGCGCGACCGAGCCGATGGCGACAGCCTTGCGGGCCGTCAGGGACCGTACTGCACACCGACGATCTCGTAGCGGCGTGTGCCGTTGGGCGCCTCGAACACAAAACTGTCCCCTTCGTTCTTGCCGATCAGCGCGCGCGCAAACGGAGAGCTGATCGAAATCATTCGACGCTTGATATCGGCTTCGAGGTCACCGACGATCTGATAGACCACCTCCTCGCCGCTGTCCTCGTCGGCCAGTTCGACGGTAGCACCGAACACGATGCGGCTTCCGGCGTTCAGCCGGCTCACGTCGATCACTTCGGCGTGACTGAGCGTCGCCTCGAGCTCCCTGATGCGGCCTTCGGCAAATCCCTGCTGCTCGCGCGCCGCGTGATACTCGGCGTTTTCCTTGAGATCGCCATGCGCACGCGCCTCGGCGATCGCGGCAATGATGCGCGGGCGCTCGCTCGACTTCAGTCGCTCGAGTTCGTTGCGCAGGCGCTCCGCGCCCTGCCTCGTAAGTGGCGGTCGGTTCATGCCGTCAGTGCACCCTGCTTGTTCGTGGTGAGTTGGATCGTGCGATGCAGTTCCTGCAGGCTGTTGACACTGCCACGATCGCGAAAATCGAGTGAATGCAGCAGCGCCCTGGCGCCGGCAATCGTGGTCGAATACAGAACTCGTTGCTGCAAGGCCTCACGACGGATCGAGAACGAGTCCGCAATGGCCTGTTTGCCTTCGGTGGTATTGACGATGAACACGATCTCGCCGTTCTTGATCAGATCGACGATATGCGGCCTTCCTTCGAGTACCTTGTTGATGCGCGCGCACTCCACGCCGCGCTCACCAAGAAACGTGGCGGTACCCCCGGTCGCCACCAGCGAGAAGCCGCGTTCGCGAAGATCGATCGCCACCGCAAGCAGACGCTGCTTGTCCGCGTCGCGCACCGAGAGGAATGCCTTGCCCGGTCGCGGCTCGGGAATACTCGCCGCCTCGTGTGCGCGTGCGAATGCTGCGCCGAAACTGCGGCCGACGCCCATCACCTCGCCGGTCGAGCGCATTTCCGGCCCCAGTATCGGATCGACATTGAGGAATTTCAGGAACGGGAAGATCGCCTCCTTGACCGAATAATATTCCGGCACGACTTCGCGGGTTACACCCTGTTCGGCCAGGGTTCGTCCGACCATGCAGCGCGCCGCGATCTTGGCCAGCGCGACACCGGTCGCCTTCGATACGAACGGTACCGTGCGCGAGGCGCGCGGATTCACTTCGAGTATGAACACGGTCTCCGCCTGAATCGCGAATTGCGTGTTCATCAGCCCGACCACGCCGAGCGCGTGGGCGAGCATGCTCACCTGCCGACGCAGCTCCGCCTGCATCGAAGCCGACAGCGAATACGGCGGCAGCGAGCAGGACGAATCGCCCGAATGGACACCGGCCTCCTCGATGTGTTCCATGATTCCACCGACCAGCACCTCACCGTCGGCATCGACCACGATGTCGACGTCCACCTCGACGGCATGGTCGAGGAAGCGATCCAGCAGCACGGGCGAGGCTGCCGACACGCGCACCGCTTCGCGTATGTAACGCGCCAGATCATCATCGTCGTACACGATTTCCATCGCACGGCCGCCGAGCACGTAGCTCGGCCGCACGACCAGCGGATAGCCGATTTCCCGAGCGAGCACGATGGCTTCGTCGACACTGCGCGCGGTGCGGTTCGGCGGTTGCAGCAAGCCGAGCTGATGGATCAGTTTCTGGAAGCGTTCGCGGTCCTCGGCGAGATCAATCGAGTCCGGCGAGGTACCTATGATCGGAACCCCGGCGGCTTCCAGCGCACGCGCAAGTTTCAGCGGCGTCTGGCCGCCGTACTGCACGATCACTCCGCTGGGTTTCTCGAGATCGACGATCTCGAGCACATCCTCGAGCGTCAGCGGTTCGAAATACAACCGGTCCGAAGTGTCGTAGTCGGTCGACACGGTTTCCGGATTGCAGTTGATCATGATGGTCTCGTAGCCATCCGCACTGAGCGCGAGTGCGGCATGAACGCAGCAATAGTCGAACTCGATGCCCTGCCCGATCCGGTTCGGACCGCCGCCCAATACGATGATCTTGTCGCGATCCGAAGGGGCCGCCTCGCACTCGTCCTCGTACGACGAATACAGATAGGCCGTGGATGTCGGAAATTCCGCCGCGCACGAATCCACGCGCTTGTAGACCGGGCGTACGCCGAACGCACGACGCAAATGTCGAACCGCGTTTTCGTCGGTGTCGAGCAACTCGGCCAGCCGCGCATCGGAAAACCCCTTGCGTTTGAGCGCACGCATGCGCGCACCATCGAGCGCTGCAAGTCCACCGCCTTTGACCGCGCATTCCTCTCGCACCAGATCCTTGATCTGGGCCAGAAACCAGGGATCTATGTGGGTGAGTTCGCACACGGCATCCAGCGTGAGTTCGGCGCGGAAGGCATCCGCCACGAAGAACACGCGGTCCGATCCAGGCTCCTTGAGTTCGCGTTTGAGCGCCGCGAGACCCGCTTCGGTGGCAAAATCGACGCGACTCGGATTGAGACCGTTCTTGTCGGTTTCGAGTCCGCGCAGCGCTTTTTGCAGCGACTCCTGGAAACTGCGGCCGATCGCCATGACTTCGCCGACCGATTTCATCTGCGTCGTCAGACGCGCATCGGTGGTCGGAAATTTCTCGAAGGCAAAGCGCGGAATCTTGGTGACCACATAGTCGATGCTCGGCTCGAACGAAGCCGGCGTCAGGCCACCGGTAATTTCGTTCCTGAGCTCGTCGAGCGTATAGCCGACGGCGAGCTTCGCAGCAACCTTCGCGATCGGGAACCCGGTGGCTTTGGATGCCAGCGCCGACGAGCGCGACACGCGCGGATTCATCTCGATGACCACGACGCGGCCGTTTTCGGCGTTGACGCCGAACTGCACATTGGAACCGCCGGTGTCGACGCCGACCTTGCGCAACACGGCAATCGACGCGTCGCGCAATCGCTGGTATTCCTTGTCGGTCAGGGTCTGCGCCGGTGCAACCGTGATCGAGTCACCGGTGTGCACACCCATCGGGTCCAGATTCTCGATCGAACACACGATGATGCAGTTGTCCGCGTGATCGCGCACGACCTCCATTTCAAACTCTTTCCAGCCCAGCACGGATTCCTCGACCAGCACCTCGTGCACCGGCGACAGTTCGAGACCGCGCTCGACGATCTCGAGGAACTCCTCGCGGTTGTACGCGATTCCGCCGCCACTGCCGCCGAGCGTGAAACTGGGTCGTATGATCGTCGGATAACCGACCTCGGCCTGAACGGCAAAGGCCGCGTCGAGCGACCTGGCGATCTCGGCCCGCGGCACATCCAGTCCGATATCCAGCATTGCACGGCGGAACAGGTTGCGGTCCTCGGCCATGCGGATCGCCTCGCGCGACGCGCCGATCAACTCGACGTCGTATTTTTCCAGCACGCCCTTGTCGGCAAGGTCGAGCGCACAGTTGAGCGCGGTCTGCCCACCCATCGTGGGCAGCAGCGCATCCGGGCGTTCCTTGGCGATGATGCGTTCGCAGGTCTGCCAGTTGATCGGCTCGATGTAGACCGCATCGGCGGTGTCCGGATCGGTCATGATCGTTGCCGGATTCGAATTCACCAGGACGACACGGTAGCCCTCCTCCTTGAGCGCCTTGCAGGCCTGGGCTCCGGAATAGTCGAACTCGCAGGCCTGCCCGATCACGATCGGGCCGGCGCCAATGATGAGGATGGTCCGAAGGTCAGTTCTTTTGGGCACTACCCGTGTCCTTCCCGGGCGTGGCGCCACTGCCGATCAACGTCACGCTCTTGACGGTTTCGCGCGGTACCGACAAATCGATCTCGCCATGGTTGTCCAGTTTCATCGTCAACTCGACACTGGTGTACTGCGTCAAGGTTCCCCGACGCACGGTGCCGTAGGTCGTGTGAATCTCGATCTCGTCGCCGACGTGATTCTCCAACTCCTCGTAGGGCACGTCGCGCCCGTCCGCCCTGGTTGAAGCGACGACGGCGCTTCGAGCGCCGTCGCGCGCGGCGGATTGTGCCGATCGTGCAGACGCCGCGGTGCTACCGAGCATGGTTGCCAGTACGCACATGCCGAGCATGTGGATACGCCACCGCCGTGAACAGGTAACGCTTGAAGTATGCCTTGTCATGTACCTTTACGCCGCGGCAGCCGCGTGCGCCTCCATGTGGCGGATGAACTCGTCAAACAGGGCCGCGACATCATGCGGCCCGGGATTGGCTTCCGGGTGGCCCTGAAACCCCAACGCTGGTGCATCGCGAAAGCGAATGCCTTGCAGCGAGCCGTCGAACAGCGACCGGTGGCTCGCTTCGACATGGGGCGGAAGGCTGCCCTCGTCTACCGCAAAGCCGTGATTCTGACTGGAGATCATCACCCGCCCGGTGACCAGGTCGATGACCGGATGATTGGCGCCGTGATGCCCGAATTTCATCTTCACCGTACGTGCACCGCATGCCAAAGCCAGCAGCTGGTGGCCGAGACATACGCCAAACAACGGTATTTTTCGATGCAGCAATTCGCGCGTCGCTTCAATCGCGTAACCGCAAGCGGCCGGATCCCCCGGCCCGTTGCCGAGCAGCACGCCGTCCGGACGCAACGCAAGAATTTCGGTCGCCGGCGTTTGAGCCGGCACCACGGTGATTTCGCAATCGCGATCGACCAGCAGACGCAGCAGGTTGCGCTTGATTCCGTAATCGCAGGCGACGACACGGAAACGTGCGCCGCCGCTTCCGAACGTCGAGCGATCCAGGTCGTAACTGCCTTCGCGCCAGGTGTAGCGCTCGCTGGTGCTGACGACCCTGGCTAGATCGACGCCATTGAGTCCCGGAAACGCGCGCGCCGCAGCGACCGCAGCGTCATCGGAAAGGGTTGTGCCAGCCATGATGCACCCGCCTTGTGCTCCGGTTTCCCGCAGCAACCGCGTCAGGCGTCTGGTGTCGATGTCGGCGATCGCGACCACGTCGTTGCGGGAAAGGTAGTCGCCGAGCGATTCCTGCGAGCGCCAATTGCTGGCCTCGATCGGCAGGTCGCGAATCACGAGACCTGCGGCCTGCACCCGATCGGACTCCGCGTCCACCTCGTTGCAACCGGTATTGCCGACGTGCGGATAGGTCAGCGTGACGATCTGTTGTGCGTAGGAAGGATCAGTCAGGATTTCCTGATAGCCGGTCATGGCCGTATTGAACACCACTTCGCCGGTCGCGCTGCCTTGGGCGCCAACGGCCGTGCCATGAAACAGACTGCCGTCCGCGAGCGCCAGTATTGCAGGAATCGTCATACGTTCGCCTGAGTTGCGTCTGGGCCCTGCAGCCGCCCACTCTCGGCGGCGGATGCGACAAGACCCGCGGGCTGGCGTCGACCAGTCCGGGAGCCGGGAAATGGGGTTCAAGGCGAGCGGAAATGATAGGCGTCGCGGCCAATCGTGTCTACTCGAGAAGGCCTTTGCAAGCCTGGACGGGCTGTTCCTCGCATTACAGCGTATGCCTTCGCGACCACGTCAGACCCTTGCCCTGCAATGACTTGGTCGCCATATCGAACAAACAGGTTTAATAGCATCGATGCGGCCCGTTGGCCGGAGAGTTTTTCCCGAAACGCGTCCGTGCGCGCTTGGGTCGCCTAGAATTGACGATCCCTCAAGGAACCCCGCAATGTCACCCGTCGACCGCCAAGCCCTGCTCGATCCTGCGCGCCTCGATCGTCCCGACACCGTGGTGCGCGATCAGCCCTTTTCGTTCCTGATTGCGCACGGACAACTCGCGCCAAGCGACCGCCTCGACCTTGCCAGGGATTTCCCGCGATACAAGAGTGCCGGCTTCTTTCCATACGAGGCCACCGACTGCGGTCCGTCGATGGTGCGTCTGGTGGACGCGCTGGCTGCGCCCGATTTCGCCAATGCGCTCGGCGCGCGGCTGGGGATTCCGAATCTCGGAAGCTATCCAAGTCTGGTCACGATCTGCCGTTCGCTCAACCGGCGTCACGGAACCATCCACACAGACAGCCAGTCGAAAATCGCGACGGCGTTGCTTTACCTCAACGAATCCTGGCCGGATACCAGCGAGGGTTGCCTGCGTTTTCTTGCCCACGGCGAAAGCATCGAGAATCTGGTCGCGCCCGAGGTGCGCCCCGTGTACGGCAATCTGATTGCGTTCAAACGCGCCGACAACTCGTTTCACGGTCATCTGCCCTGTTCCGGCGAGCGGCATGTGGTGCAGATCGCGTGGCTGACCAGTGAAGAGGAAAAAATGCGCAAGACACGGCGCGGCAAGGTTTCGCGCCTGTTCAAGGGGCTCTTCGGTCGCCTCGACCGGCGACTTGGCGCCAATCGCGCGGACAATGCGGCCCATCGCGACTAGATCCTGCTCGGACATCCCGATCGCCCGGAGCGTGGCGTCAAAGGCGCGCGGTCGGAGGGTCAGGCTCCGTCCCGGATGGGTGTGGCTGGTCTGGCTGTTGCTCGGTATCGCCCCCGGCGTCGGCGCGGCAGGGCTTGCGCCGAGCCGGCTCGCGATCGGCGGTGCCGAAATCGACGTGACATTTGCACCCGGTCCGCTTGTGCTCACGCGGCAACAAGTGCTCGACTGGGTCACGACCGCGGCGCGCGCAGTGACACATTACTACGGCCGCTTTCCGGTCACGCACCTGGATCTGCGCATCGTCCCGCGGCGGCACGGCATCACCGGTACGACCTATGGCGGATCCACCGGTTCGGCCATGACGCGGATCCTGCTTGGCGCCGACGTCGATGACGCCGACCTCGATCGCGACTGGGTCATGACCCACGAGATGGTGCATCTCGCGTTTCCCCTGATGCGCGAGCAACATCACTGGATCGAGGAAGGTCTCGCGACCTACATCGAACCGATCGCGCGCGCGCAGATCGGTACGCTCCCCGTGACCGAGGTCTGGCGGCAACTGGTTCAAGGCCTGCCCAGGGGACTGCCGCGCGACGGTGATCGAGGGCTCGATCGCACGCCGACGTGGGGTCGTACTTATTGGGGCGGTGCAATGTTCTGCCTGCGCACGGATCTTGCGATACGCAAGGCGACGAACAATCGGCTCGGGCTGCGCGATGCCCTGCGCGGCATCCTTGCCGCGGGCGGCAACATCGAGACGCACTGGCCGATCGATCGCGCACTCGAAGACGCCGACCGCGCAGTCGGCGTCAACGTGCTCGAAACGCTGTACGCGCGCATGCGCGACAAGCCCGACCCGATCGACCTCGATGCGTTGTGGCGGCAACTTGGCGTCATCCCGGTTGGCCGCAGCGTCCGCTTCGACGACAGCGCTCCGCTGGCGGCCGTACGTCGACGCATCACAGAACCTTGACGGTCGGGGTTGTGGCCGCGCTGCGATGACCGCATCGCTGTTCAGCGCACCGTAGCGACTTCGCACGCGGACATCGGCAATTGCACGACCTGATCCACGATACCCGAGGCGGGATTCTGGACGAACGCGACGATGTTTGCGTTGCGACGGTCCAGATCGACCGGCAGCGCGAGGTCCGCTGCTGCATGCGCGAGCGGCAATGGTCCGGCGAACGCGCGGACGACGTGATCGTGATGCAGGGTCGCTCCGCGATTCTCGCCGCCTTCGACCCGACTGGTCAGGCCGCTTTGCGTCAACGCGAAATAGGCGCGCGCACCGGAATCCGGCGATCCGCCGACGTCGAGCGAGAGATGCAATGACTTGCCGGGATCGGCATGCAACGTCAACCTGGTGAACGCGTTCGGGCCTTCCGCAGGCAGCGGCTGGTGCGACCATCCTTGCCATTCGCGCCCGTCCAGCGCGACTTCAGGCGTATATACGACGCCACTCCCGGAACGCCCGGCGAGGTCGCGCTGGCGCGCGGTAAAGCGTGCATCGGAAAAACGGTCATGCCAGCGCGACGAATCCCAGTAGTCGACGTGAAAACCGAGGGGAATGATTTCCGCGCTGTCGGCGATCCGGCTGAGCCATCGATCCGCCGGCGGGCACGAACTGCAACCCTCGCTGGTATAGAGCTCGACCAGATGGGCACGCCGGGCGCCGCTGTGCTTGACGCACGCTTCCTGCGCGGCCAGGACCGCGGTGTTCGAGAACAACAGAACGCCCAGTACGATCAACGCTCGCATGAAAATTTCTCCGACGGGAATCCGAACGGGATGAATCGCACCATACACAAGGACCGTCTCCGATGCCGAGACCTTTCGACGTGTCGATCCATCATGGCGCCAGGCAGACGCAACCGGTTGCAACATGGACACATCTCGGGCTTGCGCGATGCACCCTGCGGGTTCCGTCGCGGGTTGCAATGACGAATTGCATCGCCTACGGTGAAGCCGAAGCGCCGGCATTCGTCGCGGCGCGGCCGATCCTTTTCCTGCCGGAGATCCGATGCGTTCGCGACGCTATGGAATTCGTTTTCCCCGCGCTGATCTGACCGCGCTCGATCAGAGCAAGACCTATTTCCATGTTGCCGATGCGGGAGCTGAAGAGGAGCGTATAGAATTTCACGACTACACCGCGATCTATTCGCGGCCCGGTCTTTACGAGCAACTGTTCTACGATCGGCTCAAGTGCCAGTCTCCGGCAAAACTAAGCCAGTTGCTGGGCAAGGTCATTATCGATGCCGGCGACAGCCTTTCGCAATTGCGCGTGCTTGATGTCGGTGCAGGCAACGGAATGGTCGGCGAGTTGCTGCTCGATCAGGGCGCTTCCCGCGTCGTCGGTATCGACATTCTTCCCGCAGCCGAGGCCGCTGCCCTACGCGACCGCCCCGGCGTATACGATGCGTATTACACGGCGGACCTGACCCGCCTTGACGCTGCGCTCGAACGCGACCTTGCAGACTGGGGCTTCGATGCCATGACCTGCGTCGCAGCACTCGGATTCGGCGACATTCCAGTGGCTGCGTTCCGTACGGCGTTCAACCTGATCGCCGGGCAGGGCTGGATCGCGTTCAATATCAAGGAATCATTTCTCGACAGCAACGAGACCAGCGGGTTTTCGCATCTGATCCGCCGCATGATTCTCGACGACACCATCGATCTGTACCATCTCGAACGCTACTGCCATCGTTTGTCAATTGAAGGGCGGCCACTGCATTATTTCGCGCTGGTGTGCCGCAAGAACCGCAATATCGACGACGCCTGCGTCGACGCGTTCGCAACGTAGGCGGCAGGTTGACCTGAAACAGCAGCGTTTCCGGTTCCATGATCGCGCGGCGATTCGGAGCAAAACAGGCATGTCGCCAGCGCAAACACGGATTGACCGGGCGGCCGCATCGAAAGACGGCGCGGGCGTCGACTTTTCGCTCGACGCGGTCTGCAAACGCTACGGCGAAATCCCGGCGCTCGATGATATCAGTCTGGCATTCGCACCCGGCGTTACGACCGCGCTCATCGGCAGCAGCGGATCCGGAAAATCGACGCTGCTGCGCGTCCTGATCGGGCTCGAATGGCCCGACTCGGGTGTAGTTTCGGTCAACGGACAACCACTCGCGCCCGGCGGCGTCCTCGACCTGCGCCGGCGCGTCGGCTATGTGATCCAGGACGGCGGCCTTTTTCCGCATCTGACCGCAATCGGTAACGTCGCACTGCTGCCGCGCCATCTCGGCTGGACCCGCGAGCGTTGCGTGCAACGTGCGCGTGAACTGGCCGAACTTGCGCATTTGCCGTTCGCCGTGCTCGATCGCTACCCGGCTGAATTGTCCGGCGGGCAGCGCCAGCGCGTCGCCCTGATGCGTGCCCTGATGCTCGATCCGCATACGCTGCTGCTCGACGAGCCGCTCGGGGCACTCGACCCGATCGTCCGCTACGAACTGCAAGCCGAACTGCATCGTATTTTTCGCGAACTCGGCAAGACCGTGGTGCTGGTGACGCACGATCTTTCCGAAGCCGCGTTCTTTGCCAGCCGCCTGATCGTCCTCCGTCGCGGCCGCATTATCCAGGACGGCAGCTTCGCCGAGTTGCGCGATCGTCCGGCCGACGCGTTCGTCACCGAATTTCTCGAGGCGGAGCGCCTGTTGCCCGGGAGCGATACGTGATCCGGCGCCTGGCAATCATCCTCGCGACAAGCACCGCCTGCGCGACACTGCACGCGCAGCCGATCCGGATCGGCACCAAGGTCTTCACCGAATCGGTGATCCTTGGCGAGGTCGCGCGCGTCGAAGCCCGCGAGATCGGCCTGGATGCTGCACTGCGCCGTCAACTCGGCGGCACACGCATCCTGTGGCGCGCATTGCAGGAAGGCGCGATAGACGTCTACCCGGAATACACCGGCACCTTGAGCCAGGAATTGCTCAAGAATCTCCCGCCCGATGCGCGTGTCGCGACCTACCGAAAGAAGCTTGCCGCCCTCGGCATCGGCATGACCGACCCGCTCGGCTTCAACAACACCTATGCCATCGGCATGCGTAGTGGACGCGCTCGGCAACTCGGCATCTCGCGGATTTCAGACCTGCCGGAGCATCCGGAATTGCGATTCGGATTCTCCAACGAGTTCATCAGTCGCGCGGACGGTTGGCCCGGCCTGCGCCGCACTTATGGCCTGCCACAGACATCGGTGCGCGGCATGGACCACGACCTTGCGTATCGGGCATTGGCGAATGGCGCAATCGATGTGATCGACCTGTACAACACCGATGCCGAGATTCCCTACTATCACCTGACCACGCTCGCTGATGACAAGCACTATTTCCCGCGCTACGACGCGGTCTATGTCTATCGGCTTGATCTGGCCCGACGTGCACCGCAATTCGTGTCGGCGTTGAACGGACTCGGTAGGCGCGTCGATGCGGCGCGCATGCAGCGCATGAATGCATCCGTCAAACTCGATGGCCGCAGCGAAGCGGCTGTAGCGGCCGAATTTCTCGGCGCTGCGCCGGTACGGGACGGTACGGGTTTCTGGTCGCGATTGCTGCGCCTGACAGTCGAACATCTGACCCTGGTCGGCATCTCCCTCGGGCTGGCAGTGCTGATCGCAGTGCCGTTGGGTATTCTCGCGGCACGCCTCAAACGCCTCGGCCAGATCCTCATCGGCATCACCGGCATACTGCAGACCGTCCCGTCACTGGCGATGTTCGTTTTCATGATCCCGCTGTTCGGGATCGGCGCGGCGCCGGCGATCGCCGCGCTGTTTCTTTACAGCCTGCTGCCGATCGTACGCAACACCCACGCCGGGCTTGTCGGCATTGCCCCGGATCTGCGCGAATCGGCCGCCGCACTCGGCCTGCCGCCACGCGTGCGGCTCGGCAGGGTCGAGTTGCCGCTTGCGTTGCGCTCGATTCTGGCTGGCGTCAAGATTGCGGCAGTGATCAATGTCGGCACCGCAACACTCGGCGCATTGATCGGCGCGGGCGGATACGGCCAGCCGATCCTTACCGGCATCCGCCTCGATGATATCGGGCTGATTCTCGAGGGAGCGATTCCCGCGGCGCTGCTCGCACTCGGCGTCCAGGCCGTGTTTGAACTTGTCGAACGTGCGCTCACTCCGCGCGGGTTGCGGCTGGTCGCGCGCGAGTAAAGGATTGTTGCGCCCGGATGTCGCATACTTCCAAACACCGAAGCCGTCCGCGACACCTGAGCGCGCAGAATATCCACCGAAGCCGGATCACGACATGTCATTGCGCAACACCCGCCTTGCTGCCAGAGCGCTGTTCTGTCTTGCCGCGACTGTCCTCACGGGACCACCCGCGATCGCCCGTCAGGGCGAGCTGCCCTACAGCCTCGCACACCCAACCAGGATCGCGGGGGCGGTGCCGATCATCGACGTCGTGGCAATCGACGCGACCCGAGTTCGTGCCGATCAGAACTCCAGCGCGCGAGCCGCCATCGGGCCGCACGAAAAGCGCCTGCGCATCGCGCAATCGAATCCGGTTGCAATCACACCGGAACGCGATGGCTTGTGGCAAAGTCTCAGCGACGGCTCATTGCTGTGGCGAGTCCAGGTTCGGGCACGCGGAGCGACCGATTTGCATCTTGGCTTCGATCGCTTCGAGTTGGCGGGCGGTTCCACCCTGTACGCCATCGGATCCCACGGCTACTACCAGGGACCGTACACGGCCGCGGACGCCACGGCTGAAGGATTCTGGATACCGATGCTGCCGGGCGACACGGCCACCGTGGAACTTCGCGTCCCCGCCGCGGCGACACAGGCCCCCGGCTCGGTCGAACTCGGTGACGTGGGCGCGGGATTTCGCGATCTGTTCCATCCCGGCAACGCAATACTTTTTACCGGGCCCGGTACCTCGGGTGCGTGCAACGTCAACGTCGTCTGTCCGCTCGGCGAACCCTACGGCAACGAAATCCGCGCAGTCGCCTACTATGAATTCCAGAGTACCGATCCCGATACCGGCGAACCCGGAACCTACATCTGCAGTGGCACCCTCGTGTCGGACGTACCGCACGATCTTGCAAACTACTTCCTGACCGCCGCGCATTGTGTGTCCCGCAGCAGCGAGGCCGCATCGATGCGCGTCTACTGGAATTATCGATCGAGTCAGTGCGCGACCACCGGCGGCTATACGCTGGCCGACAACCAGAGCGGCGCTCGATTGCGCGCGAGCGATGCCGATGTCGATTTCTCCCTGGTCGAACTCAACCAGGACCCGGAGCCCGACTGGCACGTGTACTACGCCGGCTGGGACGCCTCGAACATGACTCCGACGGGGACGATCAGCATCCACCATCCGAATGGCGACGTCGCAAAAATAACGGCCGGCCCACGACCCACCACGACGCCGAACTGCGTCGACAGCGGCGCCCCGAACAACCATTGGCAGACCGGTCCGTACACCCAGGGCACGACCGAGGGCGGATCCTCGGGCTCGGGGCTTTTCGTTCCTGCCGCCACGGGTGCGAACGCAAGGCTTCTGATCGGGACACTGACCGGCGGTACCGCGATGTGCGACGGCATCGACCCGTCGCAGCCGGATGATGGCTACGATTGCTATGGAAAGCTCGCGAGTGGCTGGGACGGTGCAGACGCAAGTTCGCGGCTGCGCGACTGGCTCGATCCTGCCGATACCGGCACCTTGATCAACGCCGGTATCGACAGTCAGGCAAC
>JBAVZT010000523.1:0-5652 GCA_049588955.1 Rhodanobacteraceae bacterium
CCAACAGACACCGGAAGAAACCGCCATGATCATCGGCGCGCATGCAATTCTTTACAGCGCCAGCCCGGACGCCGATCTCGCGTTCCTGCGCGACGTGCTCCGCCTCACCCACGTCGATGTCGGCGGCGGCTGGCTGAACTTCGGTTTGCCGCCGGCCGAAGTGGCGGTGTACCCGTCGGAAAAGAACGCACAGGAGTTGTTCCTGATGTGCGACGACGTCGCCGCGTTCATCGCGGACATGCACGAACACGATATCGCATGCAACGACGCGCACGACGCGCCGTGGGAACGGCTGACGCAGTTGACGCTGCCGGGCGGCGGCAAGATCGGTGTCTATCAGCCGCGGCATGCGAGACCGAGGCGACGAGCGCCGGCCGGGGATAAAAGCATGTCTGCAGTGTCTGACCCTGACGGGCATCCGGCGGTGTGCATGACGCCGCGGCGCGTGCGCGCCGACGTCGGCCGGTTGTGTGCGTCGCATAGCGGTTGAAACGCGCATGCTGGCGATGAAGATCGCGATCGCCGCCGCCGTCTTCGGCGTGCTGGCCTTGATTGCGTATGCCGGCCGTCGCAGACAGTCACCGCGTGCGGAGGCCCGGTTCCGCGTGTGTGCCGACGAGAGCGGCATTGCGGTGTGCGATCCGCGCGGCGACAGGCGCCACATCGAGTGGTCCGCGCTCGCGCAGGTCGCAATCCACACGACCGAGCGAGGGCCGTTCGAATCCGATGTCTTTTGGTGCCTCGACAGTGACGGCGAGAAGCCCGCGGTTGTCTTTCCGGGCGGCGCCGACGGGGAGCGGGAACTTATCCGCGCATTGAACCATCGGCTTCCCGCCTTTCGCAACGACGCATTGATCGAGGCAATGGGTTCCACCGCGAATGCGCGCTTCGTCTTGTGGCGGCGCGCAGCCTGACGTTTTCACAGCCGGGTGCATTGTTTTTTGGAACAGGCGCGCGCCGCAATGCGGCTTCTGCCATCAGGCAATGCCGTTGCCGGCGCTGCGACGTTCACGTGGCAGAATGAGGACCACTCGAATGGTTTCGGGCCATCGATGTCGATGGACACGCATCGCAACGGAGGAAACAGCCATGCTGGAGCATCGTCAGATCGGCAATACCAATATTCTGGAACTGACACTCGACGGGGCAATGAGCCGCGATGAGTTCACCCGGGTCGCCGCGAAAATCGAACAGATGCTTGCCGAGCACGGCAAGCTGCGCATTCTTGAAATCATCCGCAACATCGGAGCGATCGAGCCGTCGGCGTTGTGGGAGGATTTCAAGTTCAGTCCCAGGCATCTCAAGGATTTCACGCATGCGGCTGTGGTCAGCGACCACAAGTGGATCGAGTGGATGACAGCGGCGGTGAGTCCGTTCATTTCGGCCAAGGTGCGCTGTTTTCCGATGGATCGAATCGACGAAGCGCGACGCTGGCTCGAATCGGACGCGCACTAGGCAGCGCCGCGCCGCACGTTCGTACCGGCCGCGCTTCGCCGGGCCGCATGATCCGGCGGTGGTTGCGGATCCGGCCGTGCGCAGGTTCGTTTGCACAAAAGCAGTGCAGATTGGTGAGCAAGGGCGCACCTTTTTGGTGCAAAGAGGCAATGCAACGCCGCCAAAGAGTATGCTTTACGCGCAGATGTCGCGTTCCGAATGTGGCACGGCACTTGCCTGATCGATGCGTCTTCAACCCGACCCGAGGTGCCTCATGTCGTCCGTTCATTCCGTGCTCAAGCTCATCAAGGACAAGGAAATCGAGTTTGTGGATCTTCGTTTCGCCGATCCCGCCGGCAAGCAGCATCACGTGACTTTTCCGGCTCATGCCGTCGACGAGGCGACATTCGAGGATGGCAAGATGTTCGACGGGTCCTCGATCAACGGCTGGAAAGGCATCAACGAGTCCGACATGGTGCTGATGCCGGATCCGGATACGGCGTTGATCGATCCGTTCACCGGCGCGGCCACGCTGATATTGACCTGCGATGTGCTCGAACCGACCACCATGCAGGCCTATTTGCGCGATCCGCGCTCGCTTGCCCGACGAGCCGAAGCGTATCTGCAATCGAGCGGCATAGGCGACGAGGCGTTTTTCGGTCCGGAGCCGGAGTTCTTCGTGTTCGATTCGGTGCGCTTTCGCAACGATATGGGCAGGGTTTCCTACGAGATCGAATCGGAAGAGGCCGCCTGGTCGTCGCATCGGCGTTTCGAGACGGGCAACTCCGGCCACCGACCGGGCGTCAAGGGCGGCTATTTTCCGGTGCCGCCGGTCGACTCGCTGCATGACTTGCGCAGCGAGATGTGCACGATCCTCGAACAGCTGGGCATCAAGGTCGAAGTACACCACCACGAGGTTGCCACCGCCGGCCAGTGCGAGATCGGCACGCGCTTCAATTCACTGGTCAAGAAGGCCGACGAACTGATGACGATGAAGTACGTCGTGCGCAACGTCGCCGATCGCAACGGCAAGACCGCGACGTTCATGCCCAAACCCGTGGTTGGCGACAACGGCTCCGGCATGCACGTGCATCAGTCGCTCGCCAGGGACGGCAAGAACATCTTCGCCGGTGAACTCTATGGCGGCCTTTCGCAAACCGCGCTCTACTATATCGGCGGGATCTTCAAGCACGCGCGGGCAATCAATGCGTTCGCCAACTCGACCACCAACAGCTACAAGCGACTGGTGCCGCACTTCGAGGCGCCGGTGATGCTGGCCTATTCGGCGCGCAACCGTTCGGCGAGCTGCCGCATTCCGTTCGTGCAGAGCCCGAAGGCGCGTCGCATCGAGGTGCGTTTCCCCGATCCGATGAACTCCGGCTACCTGACTTTCAGCGCCCTGCTGATGGCCGGTCTCGACGGCATACTCAACAAGATCGATCCGGGCCCTCCGATGGACAAGGATCTGTACGATCTGCCGCCCGAGGAGGAAAAGAAGATTCCCACCGTGTGTCACGCGCTCGACATGGCGCTCGATGCGCTCGACAAGGATCGTGCATTTCTCAAGGCCGGCGGCGTGTTCAGCGACGATTTCATCGACGCGTACATTCAGACGAAGATGGTCGAAGTGACGCGCTTCCGGGCAGCAACCCATCCGATCGAATACCAGATGTATTACTCGCTTTGATCGGCATCGATCCGCTCGCGCCCAAATTCCTGGTCCTGTACGTATTCCTGATCTCGATCCTGTACGTACACTTCCGCGGGCGCGTGCGGCTTCGGTTCTATCGGCAACTGTTCAATCATTCGGCGTTTCTCGCGCCGTACAACGTGTTGATGTACGCATTCTCGTCGGTGCCGTCGCGCCCGATTCTGGATGTGCGCCAGTTTCCCGCGCTGAATCCCCTGCGGGAGAACTGGCGCACCATTCGCGACGAGGCCATGTCGCTGTTCGACGAGGGCTACATCCGCGCGGCGGAAAAGAACAACGATGCGAGTTTCAATTCCTTCTTCAAGGAAGGTTGGAAGCGCTTTTATCTCAAGTGGTACCAGGACGCCCTGCCGTCGGCGCAAACCTTGTGCCCCAGGAGCGTGGCGCTGGTCAATGCGATCCCCGAAGTCAAAGCCGCCATGTTCGCGCTGCTGCCGCCCGGCGGCCATCTCAATCCACATCGAGATCCGTTCGCCGGCTCGCTGCGCTATCACCTCGGGCTGATCACGCCGAATTCGGACAACTGTCGCATCTTCATCGATGGCGATCCCTATTCCTGGCGCGACGGTGAGGACATCGTGTTCGACGAAACATTCATCCACTCGGCCGAAAACCTGACCGACGTCACGCGCGTGATCTTGTTCTGCGATGTCGAGCGCCCGCTTCACACCGCGCCGATGCGCTGGATCAACCGCGGCGTGAGCAGCCTGCTCGGGCGCGCCACCGCGACGCAGAATCTTGCGCACGAACGCGTCGGAATCGTCAATCGGCTGTATGGGTTTGCGCACGCGGTCGGTGTGCAGCGCAAACGGTTCAAGCGCGCGACGCCGGTTGGCTATCGAATGACCAAGATCGTCCTCGTCGTGCTGGTGCTGTACCTGCTCTGGCGCTGGTAGGCGGAACGCGCCGCGCCCGGCGCTGGCCGAGCCTGCCGTGCTTCATCGGACGAGCCGCAAGACGTGCCGGCAACCGATCCACGCGTAACGTATCCAGCGTACCAACCCGCATTGCACTAGACTGGTGCAATGCGCCCGCCCCCTTCGCCCGCGTTGCCCACGTGTGCTTCGATCCTCACCGACGTTCCCGCGTTGTGTGCGACCGGCATGGGAATACTGGATCGGGCATCGCGGCTGTGCTGGGTCAATCCGGCACTCGGCGAATTGCTGGGTTCGGCGGGTCGCCGGCTGCACGGTGAACCATTGAACGGTTTCGATGCGGCGTCGCCAACGCTGTCCGACGCAGCCACGCGCGCGTTCGTGGCGCAGCGGCGTGTGCTGATGCGCGGGGCGCGTCTCGCCGGCGCCGAAGGTGAGGTCGCCGCCGATCTTGCATTCACGCCGATCGACTCCGATCGATTGCTGCTTGAGCTGTCCCCGGTTGCGCAATCGTACGATGGAACGTCGCGCTTGTCGGAGTCGCTGCGCGGTTTCGCCCATGAGGTGAAGAATCCGCTGGCCGGCGTGCGTGGCGCGGCGCAGTTGCTGTCTCGCCGCGTGCAGGCCCCGGACCTGACCGAACTGACCGGTATCATCATCGCCGAAGCGGATCGCCTCGCGGCCCTGGCCGACCGTTTGCTGCGCACCGGCGGCAAGCCGCGTCTTGCGCGCATGAATATTCACGAATTGCTCGAACGGCTGGCGAGCCTGATCGCGGCCGAACCGAATGCGCCGACAGTCCGGCGGGACTACGATCCAAGCCTGCCGGCGTTGATCGGCGACAGCGACCGGCTGCATCAACTGTTGCTCAACCTTGCTCGCAATGCGATCGAGGCGAAGGCGCGCAACATCGTTCTGCTGACTCGCGCGCAACACGGAACACGTGTCGGTGACCGTGGATCGTGTCTGGCCTTGCGGGTGGAAGTGCAGGATGACGGCTGCGGGGTGCCGCCCGAGCTTGCCGATTCGCTGTTTCGCCCGCTGGTTTCGGGACGTGCCGACGGCAGCGGCCTCGGATTGGCGCTGGCAGCGGAGACCGCTCGCGAACACGGCGGCGAGTTGCGTTACGCGAGCCGCGCCGGGGCGACCGTATTCACCCTGCTGCTGCCTCTGAGTGTGTGAAGCGAGCCATGACCAGCAAGCCCGCCGTTTGGATAGTCGACGACGATCGCAGCGTGCGTCTGGTGCTCTGCGCTGCGCTCGCCGAGGCGGGTTTCGAGGTGCGTGAGTTGACCGATGCGGATGCCGCGATTTCGGCATTCGAGCAGGCGCGCCCGAACCTGCTGTTTACCGACGTGCGCATGCCGGGTACCGGTGGCTTGACGTTGCTGGAACGCATCACCGCCATCGAGCCGCGTTTCCCGGTGATCGTGATGAGCGCGTTCACCGATGTCGCTTCCTCGGCCGCCGCCTATCGCCATGGTGCGTTCGATTACCTGCCCAAGCCGTTCGATCTCGACGAAGCGGTGGCGATCGCGGAGCGCGCGCTCGCCGCTACGCAGGCGCCGCCAGCAGCCGCGCCGGTGCCCGGACATGCCGAGGAATCCGGCCTGATCGGGCGCAGTGCGGCCA
>JBAVZT010000524.1:0-2773 GCA_049588955.1 Rhodanobacteraceae bacterium
GCTGGCGCGCGCGCTCATCAACGCGGCAGGCCATGGAGCGATCGCGCTCGCATCCCGCACACTCGGCCTGTGTGCCGAATTCGTGCCACGCGGCTATCTTGCCAAGGGCAGCTATTTCAGTCTGACCGGCAGCAATCCGTTCAGTCATCTGATCTATCCGCTGCCCGAGTCCGGCGGCCTCGGCATCCATCTGACGATCGACATGGCGGGGCGGGCGCGCTTCGGACCGGACGTGCAATGGGTCGAAGCGCTCGACTACGATCTCGACCCGACGCGTGCCGACGCTTTCTATCGTGCGATCCGTCGCTACTGGCCCGCACTGCGCGACGGGGCACTGCAACCCGCCTACACGGGCATCCGACCAAGGCTGAGCGCGCCCGGCGAGCCGGCTGCCGACTTCCGTATTGACGGCGCGGACTGCCACGGCATCAAGGGTCTGGTCAACCTGTTCGGAATCGAGTCGCCCGGTCTGACCGCGTGCCTTTCGATTGCCGATTACGTGAGGGGTTTGCTCGACAGCGTGCCATGACTTTGGCGGAATTCGTGGGGTATCTGGCATTCCGGCTGAATCGCGCATCGCTATCATTTGTCCAGCCTATCCATCGACTTGGAGAACACGCCGTGAAAACGTTCGCGCTCGCCACACTGCTGGCGGTCCTGCCGATCACCCATGCGCTGGCCGACGCCCCGGGCAACGTGACCCCGCCCAGAAACGGCATGGTCAAGGTCGCCGTCGTGCTGAGCAAGCATGCGACCGTGATCGACTTCGCCGGTCCATGGGAAGTCTTTCAGGACACCTCGATCGATGACGGCCACGGCAATGACATCAACCCGTTCGAACTCTACACCGTGGCGCCGAGCAAGGCGCCGCTGCATACCTCCGGCAGCAACCGTCCCGGTCTGACCATCACCCCGGACTACAGCTTTGCCGATGCGCCCATCCCGGACATCGTGGTGATCGGTGCTCAAATGGGCGGGCCGGGGTTGACCGCGTGGCTCAAGAAAGTGCACGCCGATCACAAGATCATCATGTCGGTGTGCACCGGCGCGTTCGAGCTGGCGAAGACCGGATTGTTGAACGGAAAGGAAGCCACCACGCACCACTGGTACTTCGACAACTTTGCGCGTCAGTTTCCCGACGTGAAACTGGTACGGCAAGTGCGTTACGCGCAGGCGAGTCCGATCCTGTTCAGCGCCGGTGGACTCAGCTCCGGCATCGATCTGGCGCTGCATGTGGTGGCGGATTATTTCGGCCGGAATGCGGCACAGCAGACGGCGGACTACATGGAGTACCTGGGGACCGGCTGGAAATCCAACAGCGGAATTTCTCCCGCCGCCATTCCGTTACGCCACCAGACCTGGTCGGGTGATCTCGACGCTGGGCGCAAGGTGGTGCTGCACAGGGCGATCCGTGGCGACAGCTCCACCTTCACGATGGATATTCCGGCGGAGAAAGTCACCGCCGCACCCACCTCGGTGAAGCAGGATGGCAAGCAAGTGACCTTGACCATTCAGATCGACGGCCACCCGGCCACGTTCACCGGCAAGGTGGACAATTCCGAAGCGACGTCGCTGACGGGCACATTCACCCAGGATGGCAAGTCGCAGCCTCTCGAGCTCGCGCGGCAATGAGTCGCGACACGCAGCTCGACCAGGCCGGTCAGGCGGCCGCGCTGCGGAATCGTTCGCGGTAATCGCTCGGCGACACGCCCAGTTCCGCGACAAACGTGCGGCGCATGGTTTCATCGGTGCCGAAACCACAATGCCGGGCCACCTGGGATATCTGCAGATTGTTTTCCTCCAGCTTGCGCCGGGCCGCTTCCAGCCTCGCGCGCGATACGTATTGAGCCGGTGTGACGCCCACGCCGGCGGCGAAGCGACGGGCAAAGTTGCGTTCACTCATGGCCGCCCTGGCCGCCAGCCTGGGCACCGAGAGATCCTGATCGAGGTGATCGAGCATCCATAACTGCAGCTCGCGCAGTTTGTCGTCCTCGCTGAACTGCGCGGCCAGATGACTGCTGAACTGCGATTGGCCGCCGGGGCGCTTGAGGAACATGACCAGTTCCTGCGCCACCGCGAGTGCGATCGGTTGTCCCCAGTCGGCTTCAATCATGGCGAGCGCCATGTCCAGGCCCGCGGTCACGCCACCGGATGTGTAGAGATTGCCATCGCGCACGTAGATCGCGTCCGGTTGCACGCGAATCGTGTCGCTGATGCGGCCGAGTCGTTGGGTGTAGTCCCAGTGGGTGGTGGCGGATCTGTTGTCCAGCACTCCGGCACGCGCGAGGATCAAGGCACCGCTGCAGACTGAACCGAGGCGTGCGACTTTCGGCGCCATGCGGCGAATCCAGCGCAGCACGTTCTCGTCTTGCATGACCCGGTGGCAACCGATTCCGCCGGCAATCAGCAGTGTATCGGCGCCGGTAACGCTGCGGTAATTCCGTTGCGCCACCACACAGAGCCCGGACGACGTTGCGACCGCACCGGCTTGCGGCGCAACCAGTTCGACCCGGTAAGCGGGGTCGCGCGTGAACCCCTTGTCGCACAACCAGCGCGCGCCACGGGCGAAGACTTCCAGCGGTCCGGTGATGTCGAGGATCTGCGCATCGGGGTAGCCCAGCATCACCACCCGATGCGGCGCGGTGGGCTGCGAACGCAAGCGACGATTCGGAGTTTTTGCGCGCGCCATGGATACAGTATAGCGGGCACACGATTGCCGAAAAGACAACTGTCCCACATATTCTGCCGGGGAGCTCATGACCAGAGAGGCAAC
>JBAVZT010000525.1:0-3218 GCA_049588955.1 Rhodanobacteraceae bacterium
TGTGACAGCATTGCATCAGGCGAGAAAAGCGAAACAAATCTCGTAGGATGGGTTGAGCGCAAGTCCTGCGAGAACATTGCATCGGGCGAGAGTAGCGAAACGCCGGCACGGAAAACCAATAGTCGAAAATCGAACCTGCGGAAAAATCAGGAAGGCAGACGCCGGATGCGCGCGCCGAGGCCACCGAGTTTTTCCTCGATATTCTCGTACCCGCGGTCAATGTGATAGATACGGTCGACCACGGTGTCGCCAGCGGCTATGAGACCGGCCAGCACCAGCGAGGCCGATGCGCGCAGATCGGTCGCCATCAGCGGTGCGCCGGAAATACTTTTCACGCCCTGGATCACCGCACAATTGCCTTCGAGCCTGATGTCGGCGCCGAGCCGCTGCAACTCGTGTGCGTGCATGAAACGGTTCTCGAACACCGTTTCGGTGATGACACCGACGCCTTCGGCGACGCAGTTGAGCGCCGAAAACTGTGCCTGCATGTCGGTCGGAAACGCCGGATAGGGTGCTGTGGTCACATCGACCGCGCGCGGACGACGGCCACCCATGTCGAGTTCGATCCAGTCCTCGCCGGTATTGATGTGAGCGCCGGCGTCTTCCAGTTTGCAAAGCACCGTGTCCAATGTCTTCGGTCGCGCCTGTTTGGTGGTGACGCGCCCGCCGGTGATCGCGGCCGCGACCAGAAAGGTGCCGGTTTCGATGCGGTCGGGCAATACGTCGTAGCTCGTGCCGGACAGGTTTTCGACACCGTCGATAACCAGCGTCGCCGTGCCGGCGCCGTGCACCTTGGCGCCCATTGCGTTCAGGCAGTTGGCAAGGTCGATGACTTCGGGCTCCATCGCCGCATTCTCGATGACGGTGGTCCCGGCCGCCAGCACTGCCGCCATCATGATGTTTTCGGTGCCGGTCACGGTCACCAGATCGAGATTGATGCGCGCCCCCTTGAGCCGCTTCGCGCGCGCCTTGATGTAACCGTTCTCGACACTGACGTCGGCGCCGAGCGCCTGCAGCCCACGGATATGCAGATTGACCGGGCGCGATCCGATCGCGCAGCCACCCGGCAACGAAACGTCAGCCTCACCGAACCGCGCGACCAGCGGACCGAGCACCAGAATCGACGCGCGCATGGTCTTGACCAGATCGTACGGCGCGAAATACCTGTCGGCCGTACGCGGGTCCACGTGGATTTTCATGCGTTCGTCCAGCACCAGCTGAACGCCCATCTGGCCGAGCAATTCCATGGTCGTGGTGACATCGTGCAGATGCGGCACGTTGCCGATGGTCACCGGCCCATCGGCCAGCAGACACGCGGCGAGGATCGGCAGCACGGCGTTCTTCGCCCCCGAGATCCGCACATCCCCGCTCAGGGGCACGCCACCATTGATGATGATCTTGGCCATTATTTCGGGACCGGGGTCGAGCCTGAGGTTGATGAACGATGACAGATACGATGCGCGTTGGCGCATCCCCTGGGGACTCTCTGATCAACCTGATGCAGCTGTCACCCTGTCTGTCTGTGTGCAGATCGCGGCGCGTTGGCGCAGGAAGACTGGCCGTCCTTCAAGCCAGCGCAACAACGAGCTGCGCGCAGACAGACATGGCCTATCATACGAATATTCAAGGTAAAGGTGGCTTTCAGAAGGCCCTCCAGCCGCACCGCACGTCTTGCCAAGGCAACCAGCCTTCACTTCGCCGTGCGGCACGACTGGCGAACCTTCCGAAACCCATGACAACTGTGCCAGGTTGATCAGAGAGTCCCTGACCCTAACCCGCGACTCCGCCCTCCGCTTCTTCCGGTGTCAGCGCCCGCAAGGACAAGGCATGGATGGCGCCGCCCATCAGGTCGCCCAGCGTCGCATAGACCAGACGGTGGCGCGCCAACGGCAGTTTGCCCGCGAACGCCGGACTCACTACCAGCGCCTCGAAATGAACGCCGTCCGCTCCACGCACGTCGACCCTGGCGCCCGGCAGCCCTTGTTCGATAAGTTGCTGAATGACTGAAGGATCCATGAATAACGAACACGTTGTGTGCGGTTGCGACGATCGCGCGCCAAGCGCCGTCGTGCAGCGCGGGCGCAGGCTTGCGGATACAATGCGGTTCGGGAATGGTACTCAATAATGCCGTCGCCGGAAAAAATGATGTCGACCAGCCCTGCCAGCGGCACCGAACCCGCCCAGGCAAAGCCTGACGAGAGGAACCCGACGCGATGAACGTACGCAGCATCGAGGCCGCGCTGTCCCTCGTCAACTCGTCGCTCGACGAGGCAGCGCTGCGCCGCAGCGCCCATGCCGTCATTGCCACGGAGGCGCGTGCGATCGAGGCCCTGCATGATCGCATTGATCCGAGTTTCCTGCGCGCCTGTGAGCTCATGTTCGAGTGCCGCGGCCGCGTGGTGGTCTCCGGAATGGGCAAGTCCGGGCATGTCGCGCGCAAGGTTGCCGCGACGCTCGCGTCGACCGGCACTCCGGCGTTCTTCGTGCATCCGGCCGAGGCCAGCCACGGCGATCTCGGCATGATCACGCAAAAGGATGTCGTACTGGCGATGTCCAATTCGGGTGAAACCGACGAACTTTTGACCATCCTGCCGCTGATCAAGCGCCAGGCCATTCCATTGATCGTGATGACCGGCAAGGCCGCTTCCTCGCTCGCGCGCATGGCCGATGTGCATCTCGACGTCAGTGTGCCGGCCGAAGCCTGCCCACTGGGTCTCGCACCGACGGCGAGCACCACCGCGGCGCTGGTGATCGGCGATGCACTCGCGATCGCGCTGCTCGAAGCGCGCGGCTTCACCGCCGAAGACTTCGCCCGTTCGCACCCGGCCGGCACGCTCGGTCGCCAATTGTTGTTGCGCATCAGCGACATCATGCACGTAGGTGCGCAAATTCCGACCATCGGCCCGACCGCCAGCCTCAGCGATGCGCTGTTCGAGATGACCCGCAAGGGACTCGGCATGACCGCGATCGTCGACTCCGAGCGGCGCATCGAGGGCGTGTTCACGGACGGCGACCTGCGTCGCGCGGTCGACGACGGCGCGATCGACCTTCGCACCACACCGGTCACGCAACTGATGACGCAAGGCGCCAAGACCATCACCGCCGAGAAGCTCGCAATCGAGGCTGCGCGTCTGATGGAAGCGCACAAGATTCACGCACTGCTCGTGGTCGACGCCGACAAGCGCGTCGTTGGCGCGCTCAATATTCATGACCTGCTG
>JBAVZT010000526.1:0-2650 GCA_049588955.1 Rhodanobacteraceae bacterium
TGCCGCGCGCACGGCCAGCTCGAAATGGCGCTCGACCCGGATCGGTTCGGCCGTCGAGCCGTGCGCATCGACCGAATGCGCGCTCAGCGAAACGCGACCGACACCGTAGCCGTCGAGCGCGCTCAGCGGGAAATTCAGCGTGACCTTGGCCTGATCGGCCAGGGTCACTTTGCGTTTGCCATTCGCGATCGCGAGCGGCTTGTCGGCCGCGACGCGCACGTCGAAAGCGCGTTCTGCGCCCGAGAAGTTCTGCAGGTCGAGAGTCAGTTCAGCCTTGTCGCCCGGCGCCATCACGCGCGGCGTCGAGATTTCCGCGACCAGCGGCGCACGCACCACCGTTTCGCTGTCGGCCTTGCCATAACGATCTTCGCCGTACACCAGCGCGCTGACGCGCAGCGTGCCGTTGAAATCCGGTACGTGCAGATTGACCTTGGCGTTGCCGTGCGCGTCGAGTTCGACCGGCCCGGCGAACAGATCGACCGTCTGCACATGCGCGGTCGGTCGGCGCGCCTGCGGCAATGCGGCCAGCGCCATGTCGCCTCCGTAGCGCAACCTCGCCGTGCCGCCGTCGAAGCTCTCGATCACGCGCCCGTAGAGATCGTAGGCATCCACTCCGAGCGCACGCTGCGCGAAGAACCACGCGCTCGCATCGGGCACCGCGAAGCGCGTGATGTTGAGGATGCCGACATCGACGGCGGAAACCGTGACATAGGCTTTGTGGCCGGCGAGGGCAGGGGCCGTGATCGCGACCGGGAGATCGCGCTCGGGCTTCATTTGTTTCGGTGCATCGAGACTGACCGCGATCGTGCGGTCGCTGCGATCGATCGGAACGAAGGCTTCGCCGACCGCGCGCGCGGGTGTGATCTTCTCGACCGCCGAGCCGCCGCGGAACACCAGCGCGGTCAAGTACACGTCGTGGCGTTCCCAGTCCCTGGTGACCGGGATCCTGAACACTGCGCCGGGCCGCGCGTCGATGTTCTCGGTGTACAGCAGATGATCGGACTCGACGATCAGCACGCCGGGGCCGGCGTGCGGAGGCGTCACCGTCACGGCAAGCGTGTCGCCGGCGCGGTAGCTCGGCTTGTCGAGCGCGAGCTTGACCTTGTCCGGACGTGCCTCGGTGCCGCGGTTCTCGTCGTTCCAGCTCCAGCCGGCGACGAACGGGTAGCGCATCGTCAGACCGGTCGCCGGATCGAGCACGTCGATGCGATAGTCGCCCCATTCGACCGGCACATCGAATTTGAACACCTGGCCGGCCGCGACATCGATGTCGCGCCACTCGACGTCCTCGAAACGTTCGGTGTAGTCGAAGCGCCAGCCGCTGTCGCCGTCGTAGGTCCAGTGGTAATCGCGTCTCTCGCGTACCAGCGTCAGTTTGAGATGCCTGCCGGCCAGCAGTTCGCCGGCCGCATTGCTGCGGATCAACTCGAAGCCGGCATTCGCATTCGCGTTGGAAGCGTCCTCGGGATTGAACAACGGGCGCACGCCGACCAGTTCGGGCGCCGGCCATAGCGTGCGTTTGAGCGTGCGCGTGACCGTGCGCCCTCCGCTTTCGTAAACGCTGCCGGAAACGATCGCGGCGATCGGAGCGCTCGGCTTGATGTCACCGAGCACGTCGATGTCGGTCGCGAGCTTGCCGTGTTCATCGAGCTTGGTATCGACGATGTCCCTGGCTTGCCTGGGCAATTCGATGGTCGGGTCGCCGAACCAGAAATCCTGGTGCGCGTCGACCGGATGCTGATCCGCTGCGAGGGTGAGCCGCGCGTTGAAACGGTTGCCTGCCGCCGGCGCGCCGTACAGATAATCGGCCTCGACCGCAAGCGGCATGGTCTTGCCGGGCGCGAGTTCCTTCGCGGCGCTGTCGAGATCGAGCTTCAGGCGTTCGGGCAGGAATTCCTCGATGCGGAAGCTGGTGCCCTGGGCCGCTTCCTTCGCCTGCGGGTCGAGACGGAACTCGACCTGCCAGCGCCCGGTCGGCGCATCGGCCGGAATCGCGCGCGACCATTCGAAATAGCCGAGGTCCTTCGGTTCGAGCCTGGCCTCGGCCCAGGTTCGGCCGTCGGGCTGTTTGAGCGTCAGGAACAACGGTTGCGGCTTGATCGAACGGCCGTCGTAGTCGCGCACCAGTGCGGACAGACGGACCGTTTCGCCGGGTCGATACAGGTCGCGTCCGGACCATGCGAACACGTCGAACCACGATTGCTTGCGTCCGCTGACGGCGAAGTCGGACAGATCGAGTGCGGGCTGGTTGAACGGCAGCAGCGAGACGTCCTTGCCGTTGCGCGCGATCAGCACCTGATCGGCGTGCAGCGTGTAGTCGATCAGTGCGTTGCCGTCGGCACCGGTGGTGGCGGTGACGACGGTCTCGCCCCTGGCATCGATGATCGACAGACCGACGTTCACGAGCGCCTCGCCGGTCTTGAGCGAAGCGGTGTGCACGAACAACTGGCTCCTGTAGGCGCGTGTGTGCACGCCAATGTCGCTGACGAAGAAGAAACTCGTCGCGTATTGATCGCGGAAACTGCCGGCGCGCCGCATCACCGCAAAATACAAACCCGGCTGCGCCAGTTCGTTGATGTTCTGGATCGGCAGGTAATCGAGTGTGCGCTCGTTTTGCTTGCCGTTGAGCACGAAACGCGTTGTGTAGACC
>JBAVZT010000527.1:0-3233 GCA_049588955.1 Rhodanobacteraceae bacterium
CGCAATGACAACAGCGGCGACGTGCCGGGGTTGAGGTCGGTCGCGACCGCCATCGGCACGCGATGCCGGCGTAGTCCTTCGATTGGCGGAAGTTGCGTATCGCGCAGTGCGTAGAACGCGCCGGGCAGCAATACGGCGACGGTGCCCGCGGCAGCCATTGCGCGAACGCCGCTGTCGCTGGCGTGTTCGATGTGGTCGGCCGAGAGCGCATCGAACTCGGCAGCGAGAGCTGCACCACCGGAATCGGACAGCTGGTCGGCATGCAGTTTGACCGGAAGTCCGAGTTCGCGCGCCCTCGCGAAAACGCGCCGCGTCTGGGCTGCTGAAAAACCGATGGTTTCACAGAATGCATCGACCGCATCGGCCGCGCCCGTATCGGAGATCGCGGGCAGCATCACTTCACAAACGTGATCGATGTAGTCATCCGGGCGACCGGCGAATTCGGCGGGCAGCGCGTGCGCACCGAGGAAACTCGTGCGCACCTCGATGCCGAGATCGACACCGATGCGTCGCGCGACGCGCAGCATTTTTGTTTCACAGTCGAGGTCCAGGCCGTAGCCCGATTTGATTTCGATCGTCGTCACGCCGTCGCCCACCAGCGCCTGCGCGCGCGGCAGCGATTGCCGCAGCAGTTCGTCCTCCGTCGTCGCGCGTGTCGCGCGCACACTGGCCGCAATGCCGCCGCCGGCGCGGGCAATTTCCGCGTAACTCGTGCCGTTCAGGCGTTGCTCGAATTCACTTGAACGATCATCTGCAAATACCAGATGCGTATGGCAGTCGATCAGACCGGGAGTGATCCATTTGCCTTCGACCGATTCGACTCGCCTGGCCAGCATCGCGGGCGTGTCGGGCAGCGCGCCCATCGCATCGGCGAACACGATGCGTCCGTCCTTCCATGCGAGGGCGGCATTCTCGATGGCACCGTACGCAACCCCGTTTTCGATGAGCGTGGCCAGGCGGCAATCGACCAGCAATGCATCCCAATCTGGAGTCATGCGGGTTTCCCGATCGGCAGGTGCATGCAGGCGTCGAACAAAGGAGGCAATGAGGCGTCTTACCTTACACGATTGCCTGCGGCGGCCGCGGCAATGGTGCACCCGGCGCGATCGTCGTCTGCCGGCGTCGCTGCCGCGCCAGCATCGCTTCGCGATGGGCGATGTAGACGCTGGCACCCACGATGATCGCGGCGCCGAGCCCGGTGTAGGGCCCGGGCGTCTCCCCGAACAACCACCAGGCCATTGCTGCGACGATGAGCAACTGCAGGTAACTTATCGGCGCGATCAGCGACGCATCGGCGAGCTTGAGTGCACGCGTCCAGCACCAGTGGCCAACGGTTCCGAGCAGGCCCGAAAGCATGAGCCACAACCATACGTGAGCATGAGGTGTCTGCCAGACCGGCAGCGCCGCCGGCAGCGAAAGCGGCACCCACAGCAAGGTGGTCAGCAACACGATGGTGTCCGGATGCTCGCTGCGTGCAAGGTACTTGATGCTGATGGTCACGCTGCCCGACAGCGCGGCTGCCAGCAGTGGTACCAGACTCGCGAGCACGAAGCTGTCGGCACCCGGTCGCACGATGACCAGCACGCCGATGAAGCCGATGATGACCGCGCTCCAGCGACGCATGCGTACGACTTCCCCGAGCACGAGCGCGGCGCCGATGGTCACGAACATCGGCGTCGAATAGGACAGCGCAATTGCCTGCGCAAGAGGCAGATGCACCATCGCCCAGAAAGCCGCAAGCATCGAACCCATGCCGATTGCACAGCGCAGAAAATAGAAACCGAGGCGACGCGTACGCAGGATCCCGGGCCCGTGAAAAAACACCAGTGGCAGCGCAAAGACGAATCCGAACGCACTGCGAAAGAATGCAATCTCGAACGGATGGATCTGTGCGGAGGCATAGCGGATCACGATCGCCATCAGGCCGAAGGACACAGTGCTCGCGACCATGAGGCTGCAGGCCCGGCGCAAACCGGTCGATTCGACTACAAGAGGGGCGGGCCTTGCGACGGTCACGCCGAGACAATCGTGCGGGCTGCCATGACCGGGTCGCCGATGCGCGGCATGCCGGCATCGATGAACGCTTCGAAGCGTTCGATCACGTCATCGATCTCGATAAGGTCCATCACGCCACGATGCTCGAGCTTCGCGCCCCATGGCAGTCTTTCGATCGGTTTGTGACGGAACTTTTCCGCGGCTTCGGCATAGCGATCCACGCACCAGCGACGTTCGGAATATGGTCCGGAACGCGCCGGATTGCTGGCCGCGTGCAGTCCAAGCACCGGAGTTCCGACCGTATTCGCCATATGCATCGGTCCGGAGTCGGGCGCCAGTACCAGCGTGGCACGTTGCAGCAGTGCGAGAAGTTGCTTCAACGTATCCTTGCCGATCAGATCCAGCGGCCGCGTCTTCATTTGCGCGAGGATCGCATCGCCGAATTCACGTTCGAATGCGCTCGGTCCTCCGCACAACACAATGCGCCAACCATGCGCGAGCGCAGCGTGATCCATGACCGCGGCATAACGTTCCGCGCGCCAATTGCGCAGGCGGTGGCTCGAACACGGACAGGCCAGCAGGGTGGGAACGGCGCCCGGCAGATGCTGGACGGCAAATTCGCGCGCCTCATCGGTCAGTGGAATATCCCAACGTACCTCGGATTGTTCGATTCCGAGCGGATCGAGAAAGGTCGCAAGCGCATCGAGCACATGGTCGCCGCGTCTGGCAGCAATTCGACAATTGATGAAAAACCGGTGCAGGTCCTTGGATCGCGCCCGATCATAACCAATGCGCAAGGGCGCCTTGACCAGCAGGCTCAGCAAGTTCGCGCGCAGGGCGACCTGCATGTGCAGCAGTGCGTCGAACTCGCATCCGGCCAATTGCGCGCGCACCGAACGGTACCCAGTGCGACCGGCGTACTTGTCGTACACGATGAATCGGACACCCGGCAGATCGCCAACCAGTTTGTATTCCAGCCTGCCGATCAACCAGGTCAACTCGGTATCCGGCCACTGCCGCCTCAACGTATGCACCAGCGGGACGACGTGGGTGACGTCGCCAATGGCCGAAGTGCGCAACAGGCACAAAGAACGCGGTGCGGGTGAGGAGGAGCCTGGCGACATGAGGACTGGTAGACTTCGGTTGCAGGCAGAATGGACCTGGGGATGAATCGGTGACAGCGTTATTCTGGACCGTTTTCTCGCGGATGGATGACGATCCAGCTTCGTTTGGCGACC
>JBAVZT010000528.1:0-3414 GCA_049588955.1 Rhodanobacteraceae bacterium
GTACCTGATTACCGCAAAGCATCTTATAGATCCTGCCACTCAAGCATCAATACGATTCTTCTTCGACAAGAAGTGGATGGAGATTCCCGCCACTTTGCTCGGCCTCGGAGCTGGCGAGATCGATATAGCTGTTTTTCGTGTCCAAGCGCTGCTTTGTTCGCAAAAACTTGAATTGCCTGCAAGCTCCAATGACATGGTCATTGGTCAAGACGTGTACTTCCTTGGGTACCCGTACAAAATGTGGACAGACGGCGGCGATGCGATGCTCGGCCGGCCATGTCCTTTCATAAAGAAGGGCACTTTGTCGTCAGCTTTCGTATCGGATGACGGAGTTCCGCGGATCTACATAGACGCAATAAACAATGAGGGATTCTCTGGCGGGCCAATTGTGTTTCACACACACGGCAAGAACGACTTTCGTATTGCTGGCGTCGTCTCTAAGTTTAAGATTGAGTTCGAGAAAGTCATCGATCCAGAGGGAGAGCATACGGAGATGACGGTCGCATACAACACTGGGTTCCTAATCGGCTACGAAATATCCAATGCGATCGATATCATCAAGAAAAACCCAGACGGCTTGCCTATTCCAGCGCAGGTCTAACAATTCCGTAAGAGACTTCCCGTCAATATCGCCCGCTTGATGCTCTTGCCTTGAGCTTTGAGGCGTTTGCTGGTGATGGTGTTGTTGTAGTGTTGACCTGCCCCCAATACTTCAGGGACGTCGCTGCAGTGATCGACGTCGGGGAGCTTCCGGACAAGGCCGTCCTGCTCTCGGTCATGTCCAGGTACGGGCTTGTCCCGGCTGTACCGGCGTGACGCCTGATCCTTCCATCGGGCGGACGTCCCTGGGAAGCAAGTTTCGCTTGCCTGCGGCCTCGCTCCTGTCAAACACCAGGTGACATCAGCACATGCATCCTCAACCTCTCCTCTGTGTCAAAGATGTCGAAGCCAGCAGCCGCTGGTATCAACGCCTTCTCGGTTTGCGGAGTGCGCATGGAGGGCAAAGCTACGAGCGCCTGGAAGAAGATGGAATCCTGATCTTGCAACTTCATCGCTGGGAGACCGACCATCACCACGGACCCATCGGCGAAGCGGGTGACCCAAGCAGGGGAAACGGCGTGCTCCTGTGGTTCGAGATCGAAGACTTCGACGCCGCTCTGTCCAGAGCAGATGAACTCGCTGCCGAGGTCTTGCTTCCTCGTCACCGCAACCCGCCAGACAGTGACGGGGGGCCGAATCACTGGGAGGTGTGGCTGCGCGATCCCGATGGATACAAGGTCGTACTCGCCAGCCCGGACGGAACAGCCGACGGAACCTGGAAACCGGATACCCCTTCACGGCATGAACAAGCCTGACAATAGCTTGCCGCCGGGCCAGGCGTCGTTTCCAGGGCCCGTAAAGTCCACCGCAAAGGAGCAATTCCATGTCTGAGCGCACTGTCCGACTCCATCGAGTTCTTCGCGCCAAACCCGAGAAGGTTTATCGCGCCTTCCTGGAACCCGGCGCCATGGCAAAGTGGATACCGCCCTACGGATTCACATGCACCGTGCATCACATGGAAGCCCGTGTCGGAGGCACATTCCGGATGTCATTCCACAATTTCTCGAGCGGCAACGGTCACTCCTTCGGAGGCGAGTACCTCGAACTGGTGCCGAACGAGCGGCTCCGGTACACGGACAAGTTTGAGGATCCGGCCCTTTCGGGCTTGCTCGAGGTAACGGTGTCCTTGAAGGCCGTGTCAGTCGGCACCGAATTGAGCATCACGCAAAGCGGGATACCCGACGTCATTCCCCTTGAGATGTGCTACCTCGGCTGGCAAGAGTCACTCGCGCAGCTGGCGACTCTCGTGGAGCCTGACATTCCGGACTGAGGCATCTCGCCTTCGTCGTCCGCTTGGTTCCAATGTTGGGGCTCAACCATTTCTGACTTTCTGTTCCTCTCGCTGTAACGCGGTCGTTGCTGTTGCGCGTTCCTAGTCAGTCGCCGTGTAATCGCGTGAACCCGTCGTCGCTCCATGTTTCGCTGCCCACGCCGTGATGGATGAAGAAAAGGCCATCCGGGTCATATTTTTGTTTCACCGCGGCCAGCCTCGGATAGTTGCTGCCCCAGAAGGATTGCTGCCAGGAATTCTCGAAGTAGTCGCTCTCGGATACATAGGAACCGGCACCGGGTGCGAGCTTCAGCAGTTCGTCCATCGCCTTGGCGATGGCGGCAGCGTCGCGGCGCGCGGCGGCAAGATCCGGATTGGCTCCCGGCATGCCGGGAAACGCGGGCGCGCCCTCGGCGCCCATGATCACCAGCGCGAACGCATCGAGCACGCCCGGATTCATGGCCGTATCCCTGGCCGCCGCAATTTCGTCCGCGGGCGCACCGGCCAGCCCCTTGTTGAAATGCAGCGAAAATCCCCAGTGACGCGTTGCGGCGAACACCGCGTCGACGAACCTCGATTGCCGGTCCTTGCGCAACAACGACGCAGGCAGCCAGGCGGATTTATAGCCGTGCAGGAACTGTCCGACCTGCCCCTGATCGCCGGCCCAGAAATAGTGATCCTTCGGTACGCCCGGCCGACCGTCGGTGACTGCGAGGCCCGGCGCATGCCTTGACAGAAAATCGATGTCCCAGAGATGGCGCGCCGGCAAAGCCAGAACCTGCATCGGCGCATCGAATGAGAAATCCTGCGGACGGCCGCCAACCCACTCCCGATACGGTTGCCAGATGGCCTGCGCCTGTTGTCGATCGAGCCCCTGGAACACGACGGAGAATTCGACGCTGTTTCCCGAACGGAATCGAATCTGCTCGCCCCAATGCGGATTGAACAATTGCTCGTGATAAAAGGCGATGGTCTTCGCGATGAGTTCGCGATAGGCCGCATCCGAGGACGCCTTGATCCTGCCGAACACCGCGCCGAAGAAATCCGGCAGGTCGCGCGTGCGCAAGGTCAGCCGCGTGATGACGCCGAGACTGCTGCCACCGCCACCCTTGATACCCCAGAAAAGTTCGGGATCGGTACAGGCGTTGGCCACGCGTATCTGTCCGTCCGCGGTGACGACCTCGGCTTCGAGCAAGCCTGCCGCGGCGGTACCGAAGCGTTTGGAGAAACTGCCGAATCCGCCGCTTTGCACCAGGCCGGCCACGCCAACGGTTGTGCAGCCGCCGCCCTGGACGTAGCGGCCCCCCTGAGTCGTCACCGCATGGTAGGCATCGATCCACATGGCGCCGGCACCAAGCGTCACCGCCGGTTGCGGCGCCTGCTTGCCGTCGCACCCGCGGCCGACAAAGGCATCATTCAAGGAGACGTCGTTCATGTGCCGCGTCCACACCAGCAGGGAATCGGGCGCGTCGGATCGACCCTGATAACTGTGCCCACCGCCTTTGACGACCAGGCGCAGATGGTGCTTTCGCGCAAAATTCACC
>JBAVZT010000529.1:0-3399 GCA_049588955.1 Rhodanobacteraceae bacterium
CAGCTGCTGGCGGAATCCGCCCCCGGCCGCGCGTTGTCGGCTGTCACTCACGGCAACATCCCGCCGGCCGCCGAGCGGCAGGAGGTCCCGTGGGTGCGTGCGACGGTCGGCGGCGTGGCGCACGAAGACGCGCATATCGAACCCCATGCGCGACGCGACGGTGAGCCGGTTGCGGACATCCGCGATGCGCAGACGCGCGGCCTCGAACGCAAGTTCGTCGGGCCCTCGATGTGGCATACGTTCGTGCTCTTCGTTGCGAGCGCCGCCTTGATCGCGGTGCTGATTCTGCTGACGCCGCCATGAAGGGCATTACGGTTGGTCGGCATTTGCCCGGCCCACGTGCATCGGGTGGATAGCGCCACGGGCGGGTCGCGCGCGAATTCAGTTTCGGTGCTTGCGTCGCGATCGTGACGAGCGACGCAGTAGGTGTCCTTGCGAGCGCCAGCCGGCTGCCGCCAGCAACAGGCCGAGCAGACCGGCCGACCAGATGGAGAGGCCGGGCACTGCCGTCTGCGTGACCGCGCCGGTGGGCGAGCGTTCGAACGCGCCGATGTCCGGCGCGGCACCGGACACGCGAGGAAACCCCGGGCCGCGCTGGTCGAATGCCGATGCGAACGCATTGTTGCCGGCGTCGATTGCAGGACTTTGCGGACGCAGCGCGTGGGTTCGCGTCGGGCCACCGTTGGCTGCCAGCGCCATCAACTGCGGATCGCCACGCAGGGTGTCGGCCGGTAGTGTCAGCGACTCCGCGCTCGCGCCGATCAGGTTGTTTGCGCCGCTGACCTCGGCCGGTGCGGTGCTTTCGAGGTCGGACGCGCCGCCGCCGCCGATCGCAATATTGCCCGACACGATATTGCTCTGGAAATCGGCGCCGCCGGGAGACAAAACGATCCCGGCGCCGCTCGGCGCGTTGTTCGCGGTGACGGTGGAATTGGCCAGTATCAGCGTGACCGGTTGCCGTATGAAGATACCGCCGGCAAGTTCGGTCGCCGCGCTGTTGCCGGATATCGTGCTGTTGATGATCGACAGCACGTCGAAGCTGGCGATGCCACCGGCGCGGCCGAAGCTGTAATTGCCGTCGATGGTCGAGCGCTCGATGGTTCCGCCGTGCACACTCATGAGGCCCCCGCCGATGTCATAACTCGTGCGCGGCGGGTCGATGCGGTGCAGCGCGCGATTGCCGCTGACCGTGCTGTCGATGAGGTCGAGCCGATAGACGAATGCGGCGCCGCCGAACGCGGCGGTACCGGTCGCATCGAGAACGCCATAGGCGGTGTTCTGTGTGATCGTGCTCGAACGCATCGTCAGCGAATACGCATACAGCGCGCCGCCGTAGGCGCCTTCACCGACCGCGTAGCAGTTGGCGACCACGCTGTGATCGAGCGTGAGGTAACCGGCCGAGGCGATGCAGCCGCCGCCGGCGACATGAAACCCCATGGTGCGATCGACGCCGTCCGCGATGGTCACGTCGCGCAGCGCGAATTCGCCGCCGCCGTAGTGCAGGAACACGCGATCGATGGTGCCGCCGTCGATCGTGAGCCGGTCGGCGCCGGGCCCCACCACGTCGAGATTGTCGAGCATGATCGGAATCGCGCCGGTTTCGAGCGTGATGCGCGCGCAGGCCAGCGCCGTGAGATCGACCGTGTCGTGCTCGCCCGCACCAGCGATGACCGACCGTAGCGTGCCGGGCCCATCGTCGGCGCAGCTCGTGACTGGCAACGTGTTGCCGTTGCCGCCGGCCGATCCGCCGATACCGCTCCCGGCAAGATCGGGCCGCCAGGCCGGGAAAATGCGCGCGGCCGGATCGTCGCGAAAAACCACGCGCCCGTTATCCTGCGTCGTGGCCGTTGCGGCAAACCCGACTCCGCACAGCGCCAGCGTGATGCACGCCGCGATCGGCGTTGCCTGCAGCGCATGGGTGCGCGATGAGGTTCCCGTTGTCATGCGACTTGTCGTCCCGCCGGCGCCGACAGGCGCTACGTCAGTTGACGATCTCCGACCAGCACGATATCGGCGCGACGTGCGGCAAACAAGCCGACCGTGACGATGCCGGCGATCTGGTTGAGGTCGCGTTCGAGCGAGAGCGGGTCGGTGATGGCGAGACCGTGCACATCGAGTATCCAGTTGCCGTTGTCGGTGACGAAGCCGTCGCGCCAGACCGGCTGGCCGCCATGGCGGACAAGTTCGCGGGCCACCTGGCTGCGTGCCATCGGAATGACCTCGATCGGCAGCGGAAACCTGCCGAGCACGTCGACCTGCTTGCTCGAGTCGATGATGCAGACGAACTTGTGCGCGGCGGCCGCCATGATCTTCTCGCGCGTCAGGGCGCCGCCGCCGCCCTTGATCAGGCAGCGCCCGGGATCGCATTCGTCGGCGCCGTCGACGTACAGCGCAAGCGTGCCGATCGCGTTGAGGTCGAACACGCTTATGCCGCGTTCCGACAGCTGGCGTGTCGATTGCTCGGAGCTCGAAACCGCCCCCTCGATCTCGCGTCGGCGGCTCGCCAGCGCGTCGATGAAATACGCCACCGTACTGCCGGTGCCAACTCCCACGACCATGCCGTCTTCGACAAAACGCATGGCAGCTTCGCCGGCGCGTCGCTTTTCATCGCTTTTCGACATCGTCCTTCCGCAGCCGGTCTATTCGAGCCCGAGTATGAAGTCCCAGTGTGCTTTCGTCACCGGCAGCACCGAAAGCCGGTTGCCGCGGCGGGTCAGGGCGAAACCCTCGAGTTCGACCTCATGCGCCTTGAGTTCGGCCAGGGCGATGGTGCGCTCGAGCCTGCGCCGGAAGCGCACGTCGACCAGCATCCAGCGTGGCTCCTCTCGCGTACTCGCTGCGTCAAAATAACGGCTTTGCCTGTCGAACTGGGTTGGATCGGGATAGGCGTCGCTTGCGATTTCGGCGATGCCGACGACGCCCGGTTCGGCACAGGCCGAATGGTAGAACAGCACGCCGTCGCCCTTGTGCATGCCGTCGCGCATGAAATTGCGCGCCTGGTAGTTGCGCACGCCGCTCCACGGCTCGACCTTGACCCGCGCGAGATCGTCGATCGAGAAGTCCCCGGGTTCGGATTTCATCAGCCAGTAGCGCATGGCGGGTTTCCTATGTCGCAACCGGAGCGCCGGGCCGGCATTCGATCAGCTCGTTTTCCGTGGCCACATAGTCGAGACGAACATCCCACGCGCTCGCCTCGATCCGCGGCAATTCCTGCATCGCATAGGCGATCCCGATCAGGAGCGGCGATCCGGGCATGTCGCGCCCATGCAAGAACGCGAATGCGCGATCATAGTACCCGCCGCCGAAGCCGAGGCGATGACCGTGACGGTCGAAGGCGACCAGCGGTACCAGCACAACGTCGAGTTCGGCCGCTTCGATCAATGTGTCCTTGTCACAGTC
>JBAVZT010000530.1:0-1522 GCA_049588955.1 Rhodanobacteraceae bacterium
CGCCACCGCAGCCGGTCCGCATCGATCATGACGCAGTCGCCGCAATCCGCGCTGCGGGCAACGGGCTCGATTCGGCTGTACAAGTGCATCCGCTGCATGATCCGGCGGTCGACGGCCTTCTGGCCAAGGCGCACGCAGCCGAAGCGGCGCGTGATTTCGACGCGGCAGCAACGACAACCGAAGACGCGCTGAAGCTGGCACCCGATGCGCCCGAAATCCTGCAATATCTCGCCGAAATCGAGATTGAGCGTGGTCACTGGCGGCGCGCCGAACAGCTGGCAGTCAAGAGCTTCACGCTCGGTCCGAAGCTTGGCAACCTTTGCGCGCGCAACTGGCAGACCGTGATCGAGGCCCGTATCGTCTTCAAGGATCCCGCAACCAAGGCGCAAGCCGAAAAACGCCTGAAGCAGTGTCGCGTACCGCCGCAGGTGCGCATGTAGGTAAGGCACTGCGCGCTTCGACTGCGCTTGCGCGAACCCGTCGTGCAGGAGGGATCGGGGCGCAGCCGAGTAGGATGGGTTGAGCCCAGCGATGCCCATTGACAGGTCCCGCACAACCCGTGCCGTTTTGGAATGCGCGTGGCCGTTTCTGAAAATCCGAGGCGCCTTCTCGCGCGTCAATCTCGCCGGTCGGTCGTATCGTCACGATGGGTATCGCTACGCTCTACCCATCCTACAGAGGACAGATGAGGCGAATGCAGATGAGGCGAAGGGATGCAAGGTGAATCGGCGAGCCTGCTCGGACCCGGGGGACCGTTCGCACGCGAGGTGCCCGGATTCGCGCCGCGCTCATCGCAGCAGATCATGGCCGAGTCGGTCGAAGAGGCGATTGCCGGTCGTCAGACGTTGATTGCCGAAGCGGGCACCGGCACCGGCAAGACCTTCGCGTATCTGGTGCCGGCTCTGTTGTCCGGCAAGCGCGTGATCATCTCGACCGGCACCAGAACGTTGCAGGATCAGCTGTTTCATCGCGATCTGCCGCGCGTGCAAACCGTACTCGGTGCGCGCGTGCGAATCAGTCTGCTCAAAGGCCGCGCCAATTACCTGTGCCTGTATCGCCTCGAGCAGACCAGTCAGGACGGCCGCTTCGGCAGTCGCGAGCAGGTATCGCAACTTCAGCGCATGCGCAGCTGGTCGAAGCAGACGGCGAGCGGTGATCGCGCCGAACTCGCCGATGTGGCCGAAACGTCGCCGCTGTGGCCGCGCACAACGTCGACGATCGAGAATTGCCTCGGCAGCGAGTGTCCGTTTTTCGCCGACTGTTTTGTGGTCAAGGCGCGCCGCGCAGCGCAGGAAGCGGACATCGTCGTGGTCAATCATCACCTGCTGTTCGCCGATCTGGCCATGAAGCAGGAGGGCTTCGGCGAGATCCTGCCCGGCGCGCACGCGTTCGTTCTCGACGAGGCACACCAGATTCCGGACCTGGCCGGTCAGTTCTTTTCGGTCAGCCTGACCTCTCGGCAGCTTGGCGACCTCGCGCGCGATGCGCTGGCCGAGTGCGCCGACGTGAGCGGCGCGCTGGC
>JBAVZT010000531.1:0-5504 GCA_049588955.1 Rhodanobacteraceae bacterium
GGTCGTTGCCGCCTCGATCCAGGTATTCGACCTCATTGCGACGTTGCGCCGCGCAGGCAGCCGCAATGCCGTCATGACGCGCGACGGCACCCTCGACGCCGCCAACGGCGTCCTCGGCGTGGTGACCTGGGAAGATCTGGTCGAAAGCACCAACCTTTCCAGTCACCTCGACCACTCCAACGTGCCGCTGCGACAGCCGGATCGCTGACAGGAATGCATGAAAACGCCCCGGTCGCATTGCCATCGTTGCAAACGACCCAACGGTGCCGGAGACCGGATGTCCCGGCTGCGCTCCTCCTCCGGGTCGGCCCTCGCTCCGTCCTCGTCCCATCCATGCAAGAGACCGGCGCAAAATCGGGCAGCATCTGGTCGCGTCAGGACGCGACGTGCGCATGCGGGAAGCCGTCGACTCGCCCGAAAACCGCACCGATCCCGCGCGAATCTAAGCGCGAGCTAAGCGACACCCGGCAGGCTGTCTAGTATGTATGTCCGCCGATTCTGCCGGCGCGTTGGGGTGCCATGCTCCCTCGGCTTGCTTGCCGGCTGCGCGACCTTTCATGCAATGCCCTTGGATGGCGGTTCCGGGCCGCAACACGTCGACGACGTTGTGGTAGAAGCTTCCTCGATGCCGGTGCAGCAGCTTCGAGCGCATCGCTTCGATCCATCCGATGGTCTCGACGTCACCGAAGTCGCGATGCTGGCCGTCGCCAACAACCCCGACATCAAGGCGCAACGCGACGACGAACGCATCGCACGTGCGCAAGCGTTCACGGCAGGCCTGCTGCCGGACCCGCAACTGAACTACGAGCACGATCACCCGACCAGTTCCCAGACGGATTTGACCAGCGCCTTCAATCTGGGGCTCACCTTCGATCTCGGGAATCTGCTGACGCGTTCGGCACGGGTTGCATCCGCGCGAGGGAGCGTGCGCGAGGTGCATCTGAACCTGTTGTGGGCCGAGTGGCAGACGATCGCAAGGGCGCGCACCTTGTTCGACGACATTCATGCACAGCAGGCGGCCGAAAAAAGGCTGCGCGAGGAGCAGGCCGCACTCGCGCCGCTGCAGCAGTACATCCGGCGTGCACTGGCCGAGGGCGATCTGACCTACGATGCCGCCAGCGCGGGCTTGAATGCAGCCTCGGATGTCGACACCAGACTCGCCGAAACGCAGCGCAAGCTCAACCAGTCGCAACACGACCTTCATACCCTGCTCGGTCTCGATGAGCGCGCCGCGCTGCATCTGGTCGGGCCTCCCTACATCACTCAACCTGATGCTGGCGAGGTGAGCACCGCTCTGGCCGAAATGGCGCAGCGCCGTCCCGACTTGCGCGCATTGCAGGCGGGCTACGAATCGCAGCAGCAGAAAGTGCGCGCGGCAATCCTGGCGCAATTCCCCGCGATCGGCGTCGGTTTCCTGCGCGCACGCGATACCGGCAATGTCTATACCTCGGGATTCTCGGTGGCGCTGTCGCTACCCCTTTTCAACGGCAACCGCGGCAATATCGCGATCGAGCGCGCGACACGCCAGAAGCTGCGCGATGCGTACAGCGCGCGCCTCTTGAGTGACCGCAACGATATCGATCGTCTGCTCGCCGATCTGCAAAGCTTGGGCGCGCAACGTGAAGTGCTGATCGCGCACGCGGCACAATTGACACGCGCACGCCGGGCAGCGCAGCGTAACTACGCGGGGGGTCTGCTTGATTGGCCGACTTACCTTGCGATCCGCGCCAGCTCGCTCGCCGCCGACAGTGCGCTGGCCACGCTGGAACAGAACTATCACACGCAGGCGATCGCGTTGAATGCGCTGGTGGGCGGAGACTGGGCCCAGCCGACGGATACTTCCAGGGAATGAAAGCAGCCATGCGTCCTTCCGATTCGATCGGTACTGTCACCTTGTTGCCGTTGTTGCTGATGCTCGGCGCCTGCTCGTCATCCGGTGACTCCGGCGGGGACCAGGCGGGCGCCCGCTCACCTGTGGAAGTCTCGACAGCGACACCAAGGCAGCGCGCGTTCCATACTCTCATCGAGGGTTTCGGCACCTTCACCGGCGATGCACGCCGCAGGAAGACGCTCACGCTGCCCCAGGCTGGACAGATCGTCGATACCTCGATCACGCCCGGCCACCAGGTGCGCAAGGGTCAGACGCTGCTGCGCCTGGCAACCGATCCGAATGCACGCAGCACCTATGAGCAGGCAGCGAACGCGCTCAAGCAGGCGCGCGACGAGCTGACGCGGACCAAACGTCTGCACGCCGAAAAACTCGCCACCAATTCGCAACTCGACAGCGCGCGCAAGGCTGCGGCCGATGCCAAGGCTGCGCTCGACGCACAGACCAGACTGGGCGGGGCGCAAGCGGTCACCGGATTGCGCGCACCCGCCGATGGCGTGGTCACGGCACTTGACGTGGCACTTGGCGAGCGCGTCGCCGCCGGCGCGAAGCTGATCGAGTTCACGCCGCTGCAGGCGCTGGCTGCGCAGGTTGGCGTCGAACCGGAGCAAGCCAGGCGCATTCGCGCCGGCATGCCGGTAACGATCACACCAGTGTACGCAACCGACACATCGTCACTACGTGGCAAGGTCGCAGTAGTAGCCGACGCGATCAACCCGCAGACCCAACTGGTCGACATATTGATCGATCCCGAACCTGGCGAAGAAGTCGGACTGGCAGCCGGCGCTGCATTGTCCGCACAGATCGATGTTGCGCAATACACGGCCTGGGCGGTCCCGCGCAATGCCCTGCTCGACGACGACAAAGGGCACTACCTCTATCAGATCGAGCAAGGCAAGGCGCATCGTGTCGACGTACGCGTGCGGTCGCCTGGAGGCGACCCGATCGGCGTCGAAGGCAAACTCGATGCGCATGCGCCTGTCATCACGCTCGGTGCCTACGAATTGTCCGATGGCGACGCAGTGCGGGCAGCAACACCATCGACGACGACGCAAACGGCCAACGCCGGCGATGCCAACCCATGAATCCGACGCTGTGGATGCATGCGCATCGGCGCTCACTGTTGTTCTTGTGCGCGATTCTGGCGCTGGGCGGACTCGCGGCGGCGTTCAACCTGCCGGTGTCGCTGTTTCCGGACGTCGCCTTTCCGCGCGTGCGTGTGTCGCTCGATGCCGGCGATCGGCCGGCCGACCAGATGGTGTTGCAGGTAACGACGCCGGTCGAGGAGGCCATCCGTCGCGTGCGCGGCGTGCGCGATGTGCGTTCGACCACCAGTCGCGGCAGCGCCGAAGTCAATGTGAGCTTCGACTGGGGCGCGGACATGGGTCGCGCGTTCCTCGACGTGAACGCAGCGGTCGGACAGATATTGCCGGAACTGCCAGCCGGCACCAAGCTCACCGCACGACGCATGGATCCGACCGTGTTTCCGATCCTCGCCTACAGCCTGCGTTCCAAGACACTGTCGCCGACACAATTATACGACCTGGCGCAATACCAGTTGCGTCCACTTCTCAGTGGTGTCAACGGCGTGGCCCGTGTCGGCGTGCAGGGAGGCGCGATCGGCGAATTCCACGTCGATGTCGATCCGGTCAGGTTGCGCGCGCTGAAGCTGACCATCGACGACGTGGTGCGCGCAGTGAGCCACGCCGCGAACATCAATGCACTGGGCCGATTGTCCGACCATTACAAACTCTATCTGCTGCTGGCCAACAATCAGCCTGACGATGTCGCTTCGTTGCGCAAGATCGTGGTCCGCAGCAGCCCGACAGGAATTGTGCGCATCGGAGATGTAGCCGAGGTGACGCGCGCCGCTCAACCGCAATGGATCCGGGTCACCGCCGATGGGCAGAATGCCGTCCTTGTGCAAATCTATCAGCAGCCCGCCGCCAACAGCGTGCAGATGGTTGCCGACGTCAAGGCCGCGCTGGAGCACAACAAGGCGCAGATTCCGGCGGGGGTCAAGCTCGCCACATGGTACGACCAGACGCAATTGGTCAAGGGCGCGGCTTCCAGCGTGCGCGATGCGATCCTGATCGGCATCGCCCTGGCCGGGCTGGTGCTGTTCCTGTTCCTGCGCAATGTGCGCGTGATCCTTGTCGCGATGATCATCGTGCCGGCGGTACTGGCGATCACGATACTGCTGTTGTCGGTGCTCGGCATGAGTTTCAACATGATGACGCTCGGGGGCATGGCCGCAGCGGTAGGTCTGATCATCGACGACGTGATCGTGATGATCGAGCACATCATGCGTCGGCTGCACACCGAAAGCGGCGACGCGCACAAGCGTATCGCCAGCGCGGCGTGGGAGTTCAGCCGTCCACTGACCGGGTCGTCGGCGGCAACCGTCATAATCTTCCTGCCGCTGGCATTCCTGACCGGCGTGACCGGCGCGTTCTTCAAGGCGCTTTCGCTGACCATGGCCAGCGCAATGATCATTTCCTGGCTGCTGACGTGGGTCGCGGTACCGCTGGTAGCCGCACGCCTGATTGACGAGCGCCACGCGGTCGAGCCGACGCCGGGAAAGCTGGCGCGGCGCACCCGACGCGCGTATGAGCGAAACCTCAAGCGCCTGCTCGAATATCCGCTATTGCTGCTGATCGGCGTGATCCCGCTGTTGCTGCTGGGCGTTCTTGCCTATCGTTCCGTAGGCACGGGTTTCATGCCGCATATGGACGAAGGTGGCTTCATCCTCGATTACGTTTCCGCACCGGGCACATCGCTTGCGGAAACCGATCGCCTGCTCAACAAGGTCGAGGCGATCATCCGCGCCAATCCATACGTGGACACCTATTCGCGTCGTACCGGTCTGCAACTCGGCGGCGGCCTGACCGAAGCCAACACCGGCGATTTCTTCATACGCCTGAAGGACGGATCGCGACCACCGATTGCCACGGTGATGGACCAGATCCGCAGCAAGGTGGAGGCACAGGTGCCGGGCCTCGACATCGATCTGGCGCAATTGATGGAGGACCTGATCGGCGACCTGGTGTCGGTGCCGCAGCCGATCGAGATCAAGCTGTATTCCGACAACACGATGGCGCTCAATGCCACTGCGAAAGAAGTTGCTGCGCAGATCGCCAAGGTCAACGGTGTGGTCGGCGTGCTCGACGGCGTGGTACCCGCCGGCGACGCACTCGAAGTGCGGGTTGATCCAGTCAAGGCGGCCCTGGCCGGCGTCGATCCGCAAAGCGTCGCGGATCAGGTTGCCGCCAACGCGGCCGGGATGGTCGCCGCGCAACTGCCGCAAGGCCCGAAGATGGTCGGTGTGCGCGTATGGCTGCCGCCGGGGGGACGCGCGCGCGTCGAACAACTCGCCGCGCTGGAAATCCACGGTAGCAACGGACAACGCTTCCCGTTGTCGCGTGTGGCGACATTGCACGAGCGGCTCGGCCAGCCCGAAATCACGCGCGAGAATCTCAAGCGCATGGTCGCGGTCACCGGTCGCATCAGCGGGCGCGACCTTGGCTCGACAGTTACCGATGTGAAGAAGATTCTGGACCGGCGCGGCGAATTGCCGCGCAGCATGCATTACCAACTCGGCGGCCTCTACCAACAG
>JBAVZT010000532.1:0-11517 GCA_049588955.1 Rhodanobacteraceae bacterium
CGCAAGCCAGAGCGGCTCCGACCCATTCGTCGGCACCAGCAACAGCTCAGTCTCGTTCCGTCCCACGCGCGCCCGCATCTCGACCTGCCGGCGCCGTTGCGCACGACGTCGAGGGTGCGCGTTAGCACTTCGTCGGGAAGGTTGTTCGAGATCAGCGTGATCAGCCCCGCGCTCGGGGTGAAGTGATTCTGCAGGAGCTTCTCGGCGGGGCCGTGATAGTCCGTCTACGGCGTCGCGTCGGCACCCGGCAGCGTCACCTTGAACTCGATCTTCGCCAACTGCTCCGGCGCCTGCCCGAGCGTCCGCAGCAGCGGCAGCCAGCGGGGATCGTTGTGCAAACTGGCGAACAGCGGTTCCAGGTGGATGCTGGCCAGGCTTGGGTCTTGCGTGGAGATGGCCTTGTCCAGCCATTCGAAGGCGCGGTCGACTTCGCCACGCCAGGCGCATGCGTTGGCAATGAAGACTGAGCCATCGTTCGCGTGCTGCGCGATCAACGCGGACATTGCGGCGTCGGCCTCGGCCTTCCGGCCCAGTGTATGCAATGCCATCACCATGCCGGTCCTCTTCGCGAGGTCCTCTGGCTCCGCCTGCATCTCCTTCAAGGCTTCGGCTGGGTCGCCTTTGGCCAGCAGCATTGCAATGCCAATGCTGCTGTGCATTTGCGCGTATCCCTGGCTGAGGGCGAGGACGGTGCGACCTGTCGTGATCGCCTCATCCCAGCGACCGGCGTAGTAATAGACGCTGCCCAGATTGCTGTATGAGTTTGGGTTCGCCGGGTCGTGGCTGACCTCGTACTCAAGCAGTTTGGATGCTTCTTCCAAGCGGCCCAGGTTCTCAAGGAAAATGCCCACGCCACCGATGATGTGGGCATTACGCGGATCCAACGCCAGCGCCTTCTCGTAGAACGGCGCAGCTGCGGCCCGCTCGTTTTGCAACTGCGAATAGAGAAAGCCGAGAAGGCCGTAGGTCAGGGCATCGTCGGGGTCCAACGTCACGGCTTTCTTCAGCGCCTCCTCGGCCCGACGCGTGCCTTCCTTTGACGGGCGAATGCTGAATGCAACCTGGTTCATATACACCCTCCCCAACCCACTCCAGGCGCGCGGCTCGTCGGGGGCTATCGCCAGCGCCTGTTGGTAGAGCGCGATCGCCTGCTCTAAACCCTTGGCCGAACTTTGAGTGGCCACTGCTTTGGCTTGCAGGATCAAGGGGTAGGCCATGGGATCGATGGGCCTGACTGTTGGCACGGCGCCGAGCAGCGTGATCTTGAGTTTGTCGACGACCGTTGCCGCGATCTCGTCCTGCACCTTGAAGATGTCGCCCAACGTGCGGTCGTACCTCTCCGACCAGAGGTGCGAGCTGTCGCTGGCTCGGATCAATTGCACCGTGATGCGCACCGTGTTGCCGGACTTGCGCACGCTGCCTTCGAGCAGTGCGGCGACATTGAGTTTTCGCGCGATGTAAGCGATGTCGACGTCCTTGCCCTTGAACGAAAAACTTGACGTGCGCGCGATCACGCGAAGTTTGGGGATCTTGGCCAAGAGGTTGAGCAATTCTTCGGAGATGCCGTCGGAGAAATACTCCTGATCCTTGCCCTGGCTCATGTCGACGAACGGCAGGACCGCGATTGAAGGATCCTTCTCGATGTCGGGGATCGGGGCCGCAGCGACCGCGGGGGCGGTCTGGTTCACGCCATGGCGCAGCACGAAGCGGTCGGTCAACAGCAGCACCACCGCGAGTGCGAGCACGCCGATGATCGTAAAGTCGAGTTTCTTGCCGGTGTGGTGAGTAATCGAATCGGATGGAGCGATCTCGCTCTCGCGCTTCAATCCTTCGGGCGTAAACTCATAGAACCAGGCGAACGCGAGCCAGAACGGAAAGCCGATGACACAGGCGATGACGAACCAGCGCGCGACCCAATCGGGCGCGCCAAACGAAGGGCCGAGCTGTGCGATTCCTTGTGCGAGTGCCCAGGTAGCAGCCGCGTAGAGAGCGCCCGCGCGGAGCACGTGGCGACGCCTGAGCTCTGCGACGAAGCCAACAGTCCTCGACAAGGTGCTCACCTTGATCCGTCGGCGCAACGCCGACCTCCTCGGTCAGTGTCCTAGACCCGTGACGCCAGCGCAACGGCGGGCCCTCGATATGAGCTGAGCGGTTACCTCGATGAGGACAGCCCGAGCCATTCTGCAGGGTCCCGCATTGGGCCGCGCACCACCGTTTGGCTGGCGGCCAGGATTTTCAGCGGGCGTGGCAGCAATGCCCTGAGGCCCGCCGGACTGCGCTCTGCTGGAATTGAAGAGGTCACAGCCCGGGACACAGGAACCGCTCTGCTCGACCCTTGAGGGACGCGCCACCACTGGATTGCAATCCAGTCCCTCCCGGTGGTGGACGAAGCCTCTGGTTCGACAAAATCGCCGGGAACGATTTTGGACAGCCGCAGGCCGGCCCCGAGCGAAGCGAGGGGCGAGTCTCAGGATGAGACCAGCAATCCCTCCGTCGGGTGCGAGGATCGGTGATCGAAGCCGGCCTCTTTCGTGGGTCCTCTCCGAGCGGCCGAGTCATTGCAAGGCCACTCCGTTGCGATCGGGTCCAATCCGCGATCAAGGCGTGATTGGCCGGCGGAGCGCAATCGAAGTTGACGCCACCGCCTCCATTCAGAATAATCCCGCGCCTCGCGCGTACGTTATGATGACGGATCGCGCGAAGTTGCAACGTTTCTCATGCGCCCGTAGCTCAGTTGGATAGAGTACCAGGCTACGAACTTGGTGGTCGGGAGTTCGAATCTCTCCGGGCGCGCCATCGAAAAGCAGAAGGGTCAATGGGTTCTTGCCTGTTGGCCCTTTTGTCTTTCGGCAGTCGGCGTTTCGTCCCCTCGTGCCGGAACGCCTGCTTGCCGACCAGGATTCACGCGATCACCGGCTTTGGCTCGGCACCTGGACAAGCGCTACAGTCTCATGCAGTGATACGGTCGTGTGGTGCAATCGTCGGCGATGCGCAATGTGCGCGGAGGCGCGATCCGAAAGCGCATCACTGGCGATTAGTGGGCAAATGCGCATCAGGTGGGTGCAGCGAAATCCTGAGAGTGCATTCCGCGGCTCGGGGGGGCGGAACCACCGTGTCGGTCGCTGCGGCTGCGACGTCGAAGGAAGTCGGGATGAGCGGTAACAGATCTGAGCTGGGTACCGAGCGCGGCATCGTGATTGTGCGAGCGAGCCGTCTCGAGGCGCTGATCGATCCACTGATGAACCTCATGGCGAGTGGGACGCCCGCGGATATCCTGGTGCCGCATACGATCGTCGCGGCGCATCCGGGTGTGCGGCAATGGTTGACGCGAGAACTTGCGCAGCGGCATGGTGCGGGAGGCGTCATCGCGAATGTCGACATGCGTCTGCCGGGCGCGTGGCTCGACGATCTGGCTTCGGCCGTGCTCGGCGATGGCACAGTCGCACTGCAGGCGTATCGGCGCGACTCGCTGCGCTGGCGCATCCATGAGTGTCTGGATCGGATCGACGATGCGCGGCTCAGGGCGTACCTGGATGGCCACGATGCGGCGCGCCGGCGGTTTCAGCTGAGCGATCGGCTCGCACGAATCTACACGCAATATCTCGTTTATCGACCGGACTGGCTGAGCGCGTGGGAGGCCGGCCGCGACCCGGTGCCCGAATCCGGGTTCCTTGCGCCATTGTGGCGTCGGTTGCGCGAGCAGATCGGTGTCGCCCATCGTGGTGAGCGCGTGCGCAGGCTGATCGACGAGCTCGAGCGTGGCAGACCCGCGAATTTTCCCGAAGAACCGCTGCACGTATTCGGTATGAGCCATCTCGCACCGTCGGAACTTGCGATGCTGCGTGCGGTGGCATGCCATCGCATGGTGGCGCTGTATCTGCCGGATCCGTGCATCGAATACTGGGCCGGCCCGCGTGCGGCGGAACCGCAGCTGACCCGCCTCCTGAAACTCGATACGGTGTCAAGCGAAGAGGACGAGGCTTTCCTGGAAATCGGGCATCCGCTGCTCGCAAGCTGGGGCCGCATGGGGCAGCATCTGATGCTCGCGCTTGCCGGCGGCGAAGATATCGCGCGCGAATTTCGCGATTGGGTCGACGAAGAAGTGAGCACGGGTGCGTGCAACCGACTGGAAAGCCTGCAGGAGAGCGTGCGTCATTTCGACCCGTCGCTGATCGATCCGGGCAAGCCCGGCGACCGAATCGCGCTCGACGATCGCTCGCTGCGTATCCACGTGTGCCATACGCGCCTGCGTGAACTCGAAGTGCTGCGCGATGCCTTGTTGCGCGAGCGCAGTGAGTGCAGCGACCTGAAACCGTCGGATATCGTCGTCATGGCGCCGGATATACGCGCCTACATCCCGCTGCTCGGGGCGGTCTTTGGCGAAGCGGGTCGGCACGACGGACCGCTGCCTTACCATCTCGCGGACGTACCGTTGTCGCACAGTCACCGTCTGTACACGGCGTTCGCGACCTTGCTGTCACTGCCGCAATCGCGCCTGACGGCACCCGAAATCATGGATCTCGTCGGGGTGCCGGAGATCGCGCGTGCAATCGGTCTGAACTCCACCGGCGTCGAAGTGCTGGAGGCGTGGCTCGATCGCAGCCGAGTGGCCTGGGGCCTCGACGCGCCGTTTCGCGAATCGTTTGGCGTGCCCGGTATCGTCGAAAACACATTCGCGTGGGCCATGGACCGCCTGTTGGCCGGCTACGTGTTCGGCGAAACCGCCGATCGGGAGGCGAACGCACGGCAACTCGGCGATGGCACGCAGGTGGTCCCCGTCGAAGGTGTGCACGGGCCGCAGGCAGAGGTTATCGGCGCGCTCGATTGCCTGTTGCAGATACTGGCGCGATTGCGCAAGGGGATGACGCAGGCGCGTCCCGCATCGCGGTGGGCCGGATTTCTGGACGATCTGATTTCGACGTTGTTTCGCGTCGAGTTCGGCGACAGCGACGCCCATGAGGCGCGTACGAACCTGCATCGGTTCGCGCAAGTTGTCGATGGCGCAACCGTGGCCGACGGCCTCGATCCGGTGCTCGATTTCAGCATCGTCAGGGAAGTGCTGCTCGAGCGGCTTTCGGCGGTGCCGGAGCGGCAACGTTTTCTCGCCGGGGGCGTGACGTTCTGCGGCATGGTTCCGCAGCGGGCGATTCCATTCAAGATCATCGCCGTACTCGGTCTCGACGATGGCGAATTTCCGCGCGAAGCGGGCGACGCAGGCCTCGATCTCATGTTGCGCTACCCGCGCATCGGCGATCGCGGAGTGGTCAACGACGATCGTTATTTGTTCCTCGAAACCTTGATGGCCGCGCGCAAGGCCCTGCACTTGAGCTACATCGGCGAAGGCGTGCGTGATGCGAGGCCGCGCAATCCGGCGGCGCCGCTTGCGGAGCTCATGGACCTGCTCGACGAGCATGCGTGCATCCGCGGCGCGCGCGAGGATGAAGTCGACCGGCCCTGGCTGGTTCGCCATCCGCTGCAACCGTTCGACTTGCGTTATTTCGACGGCAGCGATCCGCGCCTGTATTCGTTCGACCGCGCGATGGCGCAGCTCGCGAGTGACGAGGACCGCAAACCCCGAGCGTTTCGCGGCGACGACACGATGCCGGTGTCGGAGGCACCCGAAGGACCGGTCGCGGTTTCGCTCGCCGAGATGCTGTCCTATTACCGCGACCCCGCCAGGCAGATCCTGTCGAATCGGCTCAATCTGCACCTTCGTGCCGTCGCCGGGACCACCTTGCGCACGAGCGAGCCGCTCGACGCCGCATTCTACCGAGTCGAGCGCGTTCCGCGTCGTCTGTTTCTTGCTGCTCTGGAACGTCCCGAGGCCGCTTTCACTGTGCCGGAAAGTCCACCGGATTGGTTGCGTCTGAATGGCCTGTGGCCGCCGGGACATGCCGGAGAGCGCGCCTACAGCGACGTCGCCAAGGCCGTCCAGGGACTCCTCGACCGCGCGCACGCGCATCCGTTGCTTGCAAACGGACTGCCCGCCGCGATCCCGTTGGCGGTCGATCGGAGCATCGGCCGTTACCGCGTACAGGGCGAACTCGCGCGTGTGCGCAATGGCGATGACGCACGCTGGATATTCGATGCATTCCCCGACCACGCCGGCGAAGACACGCTCGACTTCAAGCAACGCGTGGCAGTCTTCATCGAATGGGCGCTGCTACGCCTCGACGACGCGGACGGCGCAAAAGGCGCTCGCGTGTTTCTCGTCGCCGCCGGCGACCAGCATCCCTGGCAGGATTCGCTGAATGCCCGTGACGCGGTGTTCATGCGCGCGACGCGCGCGCGCAAAGCCGCGAGCGTCGCGAACATGCTCGGCGATCTCGAACGTCGTCTGTACGGCCTGCTCGAATTCTTTCACGCGGCGGAAACGAGGTTGCCCTGGTATTTCCCGAAAACGAGTTGGGAGGCCCGCGCAGCAATCGAGTCATCGCAAGTCGAAGCGGTCTGGGCAGGAGGGGACTACCGCCGCGGCGAGCGCGACTACGCGCCGGGATACGCGGCATTGCTTGGTCGCGATGCGTGTTTCGACGAAGGTACTTCGGATCGCGCCGAACTCGAGTGCCATGCAGATGAGCTGTTCGCGTTGATCCAATTCGCCACGGCGACGACGCCCGATGCATGACGGCGAGCACAGCCATGTGGTCTGCGCAGCGGAATGGCCGGATCTGCCGCTCGCCCCGGCTGGTCGCAGTCTGGTCGAGGCGAGCGCAGGCACCGGAAAGACCTGGACCATCGCCGTGCTCTATCTGCGCTTGCTGCTTGAACCATGGGGCGCCTCGGGGCAACCCCTGCGAGCGCGCGACATCGTGGTTGCGACGTTCACCGATGCGGCAGCCCAGGAGTTGCGCGCACGCATTCGCAGCCGATTGCTGTGGGCCGAAGTGTTCGCCGCACAAGCCGCGCATGATCGCGAAGCGACTGCATGCGACGACGCGCCAGTCGAGGAAGCCTGGCTCCGCGCGCGCTGGAATGTCGATGGCGCGCAGGCGCGAAGCGACCAGCGACGCCTGCGGCTCGCACTCGCCGAGCTCGATCGTGCGCCGATCACGACGTTGCATGGACTGTGCCGACGTGTCCTCAGCGATTTTCCGTTCGAATGCGGCGGCGCATTCGGGCTCGGCGATCTGGTTTCCGGCGATACCGTGCTCGAAGGACTCGCCGAGGACCTTTGGCGACGTTTGCAGCAGGGCAGCGAGGAGCCGCCGCGGTTCGAATCGACCACCACGATCGGGGCGCTGCGCAAGCGCCTGGAACGTTGCCTTGAACCCGGTGTCGGCTTGTGGGTACCGAGCGAGGCCGAACTCGGTCGCGTGTTGCCGGCCGGCACGGCTGGCGAGCTGCGCGTGTTGGCCGGGCGGGACGACATCTGGTCGTCGACACCGACCGGCAGGCAGTCCACGAAATTGCGACGCGCGCTTGTTGCGCTCGCCGACTGGCTGGACGGCAAACGCGAGGCGCTCACCGGCAAACAGCTGGAACACCTGGGCAACTGCAGGACCTTGCTCGATCCGCGGCGGGCGGGCGCGCTGCTTGCACAGCCGCCACTGCGGGATCTTCCGACGGTGCTGCGCTGCCATGGTTATATGCAACATGCGGACGAAATCGCTGCATGGCATGGATGGACCCTCGAAGTGCGCCGTCGTCGCGACGAGCAGCTCGCGGCCGCGAATCGCCTGACCTACGACGACCTGTTGACGCGTGTACACGCGGCACTCGCACGTGATGCAAGCGGTCTTGCCGATCGCCTGTTTGCCGAGTGGAAGGTCGCCCTGATCGACGAATTTCAGGATACCGACGCGTTGCAGTACGCGATTCTCGACCGCATCTACCGTGACACCAGCGGCGAGCCGCGCGGGCGGCTGGTTCTGATCGGTGATCCCAAGCAGGCGATCTACCGCTTTCGCGGCGGCGACATCGACAGTTATCTTGCGGCTTCGGCAAGAGTCGATTCGAAGCTCGCGCTCGCGACCAACCGGCGATCTTCGCGCGCTTACGTCGCGGCGCTCAACGAATGGTTCGAGCGCGCCGGGTCGGTGCTGAGTTCGGACGCGGCCCACGCAATCCGCGTCCCGCCGGTCGTTGCGAGCGATCGTCGCGACCACGCCGTGTATGAAACGCCCGATGACGAGGGCGCGCGCCCGCTGGTCGTGCACTACGAAGAGGACGTTCCCGCCGAAGCCCTGCGGCGCAGGGCGCTGGCGCTCGGCGCGTGCGCGAACCGGATTGCCGCAATGCTAGACGATTCGCGCTACCGGATCGCGGGCAAACCCGTCGCACCCGGCGACATCGCGGTGCTGTTGCCGACCAATCCGCAGGTCGGTCAGATGCGCGAGTTGCTGCAGCAGCGCGGGGTACCCTGCGTCGGTTCCGGCAGAAGCAGTGTGTTCGACACGGAATGGGCGCGCGAACTCCAGATCGTGCTGTATGCAGTCGAGCATGCGGGCGACCAGGGCGCGCTGCGCGCGGGGCTCGCTACACGCCTCGGTGGGCTGGATTACACGGCGCTTTCACGTTTGCGCGTGGATCCGGACGCGGCGCAGGAGCATGCCGATCGATTCGCGGAACGCAAGCGCATGTGGCAGCGCGAGGGCGTGCTGGCCGTCGTTCTCGAGTTTGCGCGAGCGGCCATGTCGCAAATGCCGATGCAGGAGCAGCGCGAACGCGCCATGACCGATCTTCGTCATCTCGGCGAATTGTTGCAGGCGCAAGAGGAAAACGTGCATGGGGCCGAGCTGCTGCTGGCATGGCTCGCCGAACAGCGTGAAGGCCATCGCGACGACGCGGCCGATGCCAGCGACGAGCGGCAGCTGCGCATCGAGTCGGATGCAGAACGCGTACGGCTGATGACGCTGCACGCGAGCAAGGGACTCGAGTTCCCGATCGTGTTCCTGCCGCTCATGTGGTGCCATCACCGGCATGGCCAGGACAAGACGCCGGTGATACATGAACCGCTGTGCGATCGACGCATCGTCGGTTTCGGAGCGGAGGCTGTCAAGCAACACCAGATCGAAGATCAGAACGAACGTTTTCGCGTGCTCTACGTCGCATTGACCCGCGCAATACACGCCTGTCACGTGTATGCGCTTTCACCCGCGCGGCCGAAGGATGCGAACAGGAATTCGCCGCCCGCATGCGATCCTGCGCGTTCGGCTCTCGACGTGATGGTCGAACGTCTGCTGGCGCGAAAACCGGAGACCGAATCGTTCCGGCATCTGCAGTGGATTGCGGCACCGTGGGACCAGACGCGCTGCCATTACACGCGATCGTTGGTGTTGCCTCGGCGTCTGGAGCCGTTGCGTGAACCGGCTGCGACAGCGTTCGAGCACCGCTGGAGCTTTTCGAGTCTGGTCGGCGCGCATCGTCCGGCACTGCGGGAGGAGGAATCCGCAGACGACGAAGGCGCGCCCGCCACCCAGGCATTGCCGAATCCCGAATCGCCGATCGAGTGGTCGATGCTCGACGCATCGACAGTGGTTGCGGCGACGTGTGATGCAGACGCGATCGAGAGGGCCGGCGCAGGGAGCGCCGATCCATCGCGGTCCGACGCAGCCGGTGCCGATCCGACCCTGCTCGAGCTTTCGGCTCTTCGCGGACGCGAGTTCGGAAACGCCGTGCACGAGATTCTGGAACGACGTGATGTTGGAACCTCGCTGCTGGAGCAGCGCCAACTCGTCGAGCAAAGCCTGCGCTCACACGCCGTGCGCCTGGGTGACCTGTCGATCGGAAACGCGATTTCGCGCATTGCGCGTCGTCTCGATGCAATGCTTTCGACGGAGATCACCCACGGTCTGCGGCTCTCGGCAATTCCTTCGCGATCGCAGCGCGCAGAAATGGAATTCTGTTTCGTGCTGGACGCCGTGTCGGTCGAGCGCATTCGCGCTGCGTGCGCGCGGCATGGTGATCCGACGCTCGTGCCGGAGCAGATTCCGGCAAGGCGTTTGCGCGGTTTCATGACCGGCAAGATCGATCTGGTGTTCGAGGACAGTGGTCGATTTCACGTAGTCGACTACAAGAGCAACCACCTCGGCGATCGGCTGCCCGATTACATGCCCGATTCGCTTGAGGCTGCGATGAACTTCCACAGCTACCGTTTTCAAGCCCTGCTGTACAGCGTCGCGGTTGATCGCTATCTGCGCCAGCGCATTTCGGACTATCAGCGCGCGACGCGGCTTGGCGAGGCGATCTATCTGTTCGTTCGTGCGGTCGGATTGGCGCCCGCCGCAGGTGTGTGGACGCATCGCTTCGATGACGACCTGCTTGCGGCCGTCGATGTTGCGCTTGGCGGCGGTTCGCAGGTCGGGGCCCCGGCATGAGCGCCTATTCGTTCGACGGATGGGAATCGACCACCGAAACCGAGGCGTGGCGGGCACTCGATCGTGCGCTGGCGCGCTGGGTTCGCGCGCACGGCGGATCGGAAACGCTCGCCCGGATCGCGGCCTGGACGAGTCTTGCCGATGGTCAGGGCGACTCTGCGCTGCCGTTGCTCGGCGACGATGCGGGTCGGCATGGAATGCCGCTGATCGATCCCGCGACGGTCGCAGCCCTGCGTGCCGAAGCCATGGTGGGCAATGGTGAATCGCCCGACCCTGCGCCGTTCGTGCTCGATGGTGACGGACGTTTCGCGCTTTGGCGCAATCATGCCGATGAAGTCCGCGTCGCCGAACACATCCATGCGCGGCGGGCGCTCGTTCGCGACATCGCGAGTGCGTTGCCGGCTGAAGACATCAGCGCGCTGTTCAAGGGCGATTGTTCACCCGCGGCGAGGTTGCAGCGCGACGCGGTCGCGGCGGTGACCGGGCGGCGCCTGTTCGTGTTGACGGGTGGTCCCGGTACCGGCAAGACCACAACGGTATTGCGCATGTTGCTCGCGTTGCAGCGACGCGCGGCAGGCGCCCTCGACATCGCCGTCGCGGCACCCACCGGAAAGGCTGCGCAGCGTCTCGTGCAATCGCTGCGCGCCGGCAAGGAGAAACTGTTCGCAGGCGATGATGCTCCGAAGTCCGGGACCTGGCGATCGTTGCTCGCGCGTATTCCGGACGAGGATGCGCTTACCGTCCATCGCCTGCTCGGCTACGATCCGCGCCGCAACGTGTTCACGCGTGGAGCGCTGCATCCTCTCGCGGCCGACGTCGTCGTCGTCGACGAGGCGTCGATGCTGGATCTCGGCATGTTGCGAGCACTGCTCGACGCAACACGGCCGGATGCCACGTTGATTCTGGTCGGCGATGCGGACCAGTTGACTTCGGTCGCGACCGGATCGGTGCTCATGGATCTGGTCGGCGTGCTCGAGGAGGCGCATGCACCCGAACTGATGCGACTCGAATACAGCTTTCGCTCCGAGCAGCCGCTGGTCGAAATCAACCGTGCGGCGCGGGCGGGAGATTGGCTCGCTCTCGAGCGCGCATTCTCTGGCGCAGGGAAGCATGCGCAGCGCGTCGACGTCGACACGACGGCGAAATTGCGCACGCAGCTGGGCGCCTGGGCTGCCGAACTTGCCGGCCTCGCGATCCG
>JBAVZT010000533.1:0-7540 GCA_049588955.1 Rhodanobacteraceae bacterium
TCCCGGCCGGCCGTTCGAGGCCTACCACGACGCCGCGGTGCGCGTGATCACGCGCGGGCTGGTCAAGCTCGGGCTGCTCAAGGGCAGCGTCGCGAAAAACCTGCGCGAACATGCGTATCGGCGTTTCTACATGCACAAGACCGGGCACTGGCTCGGACTCGATGTGCACGATGTCGGCGATTACCGCGTGGACGGCGAGTTCCGCGTGCTCGAGCCGGGCATGGTGCTGACGGTCGAACCCGGTATCTACATCGCGCCGAACGACAGGAGCGTGCCGGCCCGCTATCGCGGCATCGGCATCCGCATCGAGGACGACGTCGTGGTGACCGCCGGCGATCCCGAGGTGATTTCCGCCGCCGCGCCGCGCACGGCAGATGCGATCCAGGCGCTGATGGCGCAGCGCTGACGCGGGGGGGAAGGCGATCGCAGCCAGCCTTCAGCGACGTGTGATCGGTCATTGCCTGTACCGCATTCCGGGTCTATGCTCGCCGTGGGAATCGAGGGCCGAGGATTACAGGAGAGTGATCATGCGCAAGTTTCGGATGTCCGTTCCCGTATTCACGCTTGGCGCCGTATTTTTCGCGAGCGCCGCGAGCGCAGCAATGCCGCCGGCCGGGACCTGCACACCACCTGGTGCCTGGACCTCGCGGGCCGACTTTCCAAGTCCCGTCGTACGTGCCTGGGGTCAGTTTTTTTCCGGCAACGGAAATTTCTATGTCATGGGCGGTCGTTCGACCGATACGGCCGGTAGCGATCTTCAGCAGGTCAGCGCGTACGATCCGATCAGCGACAGTTGGACGGCATTGAGCGGAACCTACGCCGACAATCAGGTCAACAACATGGTCGGTGGTGTGCTCGACTTTGGCGGCACCGAGTACATTGTCACGGTAGGTGGTTCGGCAGCCGGCGCCGCGACGGCGACTTCGGAAGCGCGTCAGTACGATCCGATCGCGGACGTGATGACCACGCTCACCAGCGATCCCTGGCCGGGCAATACCGATGGTGCCACGCTTCCCGGCGGCGCCGCGGTGGTCGACAACAAGCTTTATGTGTTCGGCGGATTCGATATCGGAATCGGCATGGTCGACACGATCTATCAGTTCGATCCGGACGCCGCGGATGGCAGTCGCTGGACGCTCATGAACGCGACGTTGCCGAACCCGCTTGGCTATATTCCGGTGGCCGCGGCCGATGGTTTCATCTACCTGATGGGCGGTTCCATTTTCAACACCGATGGGACGCTCAGCGACTCGACCGATTCGTCGCGCTACGATCCGGCGACGGATACGATCAGCGCGATTGCCACGATCCCGCGCGCGACCGGAGAGACGCGTGCCGTCCCCCAATCCGACGGTTCGATCTGGGTGCTCGGTGGCGGTCGTGTTGCGCCGAATCCGGGCAATGAAGTGGATATCTACTCGCCGGATTCGGATAGCTGGACTATCGGACCGCCGCTCAACGCGGCGCGTCGCAATTTCGCAGCCGATTCCGACCCGGTGACCGGTCAGATCTGGGCACCGGTGGTTATGACGTTGACGGACTCACCCAGCTGGCAGTCAACGAACAGTTCGATCCGTGCACAGTGGCTGACGACACTATTTTTGCCGACGGGTTTGACGGGCCGTAGCTCGATCGGCCAACGAATCGAACCGATCTTTGCTCTGGCCGTCACCGATCGCAGAAGGTCGGCAGAGACGAGGGGACGGAGGCGATTGCTGTAATTTCCTCCGTCCTATCGCCACGGGCGGTGAAATGGCAGACCTTTCTTCGGAAACAGCTCCAAGAAACAGCTCCAAGGGTCAGGTCTTTCATCTTGCATTCGGTAGGTGCGAGGCGTAAGTTCAGCCTATGGCTCGACCGCTACGCATCGAATTCGCAGGCGCGCTGTATCACATCACTTCACGAGGTGATCGACGCGAGGACATCTATCTCGATGATGCCGACCGCGCAGGCTTCCTGGACGTATTCGCCGAGGTCTGCGATCGGTTCAACTGGGCGTGTCACGCCTACTGCCTGATGAGCAACCACTACCACCTTCTGGTGGAAACCAACGCACCCACGCTGGGCAAGGGCATGCGTCAGTTGAACGGGGTATATACGCAACGCTTCAATCGCCGGCATGGCCGCGTGGGGCATGTCTTCCAGGGGCGCTACAAGGCGATTTTGGTGCAGAAGGACAGCTATCTGCTGGAGCTGGCGCGTTACATCGTTCTGAATCCGGTGCGCGTCGCCATGGTGCGCTCAGCCCGTGATTGGCCTTGGAGCAGCTACCGCGCAACGGCGACGGGCGAGAGCAAACCCGAATGGCTGAAGGTGGAATGGCTGCTGTCCGCGTTTGGTGCCCGACGCGGGCCCGCCAGACAGGCCTATCGGCGCTTCGTCAGCGAAGGCCGGGGACAACCGTCACCGTGGAGCGAACTCAAGCAGCAAATGTATCTGGGCAGCGATGCGTTTGTGGAGGCCCTGCAGGCGAAGCTGGACGATGATGCGGATCTGGACGAAATTCCGGCGGTGCAACGTCGGCCGCCGCCCAAGACGCTCGATCAATACGCGTCCCCGGGCACGCATCGCGATGCGGCCATCCTTGCCGCCTACCGCAGCGGTGGGTACAGCATGAAAGAGATCGGTGCATACGTCGGGCTGCACTATTCGACCGTGAGCCGGATTGTCAGGGCGGGGGAAAATGCACAATAAAAGACCTGACCCTGTAACCCACTTGACCCTGTAACCCTGACCCTGTAACCCACTGTAACCCAAGTAATCGGGCATACCGATTTTCCCAGGCCTGATTGCATCGATGGCAGTCATTGACTAATATGCAGTCATTGACTTATGGAAGCCATCATGAGCACCATGACCATTCGCAACTTGGACGAGAAGATCAAGCAACGGCTGCGTGTCCGCGCGGCTCAGCATGCGCGCTCCATGGAGGACGAAGCGCGGGACATCCTTCGCAGTTCACTGTCCACCGACTCCGCCGGCGCCGCATCGCTGGTCGCATCGATCCGGGCGCGTATTGAACCCTTGGGCGGCGTCGATCTGGAATCGCCTCCGCGCCGCCCCATTCGCAAGCCTCCCGCGATCGTGTGATCATCCTCGACACCAATGTGTTGTCGGAAACCCTGCGGCCGGCGCCCAGTGCCACGGTACTGGAGTGGCTGGCATCGAAAACCGCAGCGGCGCTGTTTACCACCACCATCACGCGCGGGGAGATTCTGTATGGTGTGCGCCTGCTACCCAAGGGCCGCCGTCGCGATGCCTTGTGGCACGCGGTACAGGCCATCTTCGACGAGGACTTCGCACGTCGCATCCTGTCGTTCGACAGCCACGCCGCCGATGCCTACGCCGATATCGCCGCTGCGCGCAAAACCGCCGGTCAGGCCATCAGCCAGTTGGACGCCATGATCGCCGCAACGGCGCGTTCGCGCGGCGCTGCGCTGGCCACCCGGAACATCAAGGATTTCTCCACTTGCGGCATCGAGCTTGTCAATCCCTGGGGCAAACAATAGATAAGAGGTCGGGGCAATTGCAGTAAGTCCCTCCGTCCTTTCAAGGCGGTTTCCGTTACGGCTGAGGGCCACGCAGCTTGCTGTTGTGGTAGCCGTAGGCGAAGTAGATGATGAATCCGAGCACCGCCCAGCCGGCCATGCGAATCCAGGTATCGACCGGCAGGCTGTAGATCAGATACGCACAGCCGGCTGCACCGAGCAGGCAGGTCACCCACGGCAGCGGCACGCTGAAGCTGCGTTTCAGGTCGGGACGTGTGTAGCGCAATATCAGCACCGCCAGGCAGACCACGAAGAACGCGGCCAGGGTGCCGATGTTGGTCATCTCGGCGAGGATGTCGATCGGCAGCACGCCGGCCATGATCGTGGCGATGCCGCCGGTGATCAGCGTGTTGATGTGCGGGGTCTTGTAGCGCGGATGCACCTTGGCGAAGACCTCTGGAAACAATCCGTCCTTGGCCATCGCATAGAAGATGCGCGGCTGGCCGATCATCATGACCAGGATCACCGAAGACAGGCCGAGAATCGCGCCGATCTCGATGATCGGGGCCAGCCAGTATTTCAGCGCCGGAACCTGTTCGACCGCGTAGGCGACCGGGTGCGGCACGTTGAGCTGACCGTACGGGATCATGCCGGTCAGCACGCCGGCGACCACGATATAGAGGACCGTGCAGATGATCAGCGAGGCGATGATGCCGATCGGCATGTCGCGCTGCGGATTGCTGGCTTCCTGCGCCGCGGTGGATACCGCATCGAAGCCGATGTAGGCGAAGAAGATGATCGCCGCGCCCTCGAAGATGCCAAGCACGCCGTAGTGCGGTCCGGTCGCATCGACGATTCGTTCCGGAATGAGCGGATGCCAGTTGGCCGGCACGATGTAGTAGGCGCCAAATGCGATGAAGGCGAGGATCACCGCCAGTTTCAACACCACGATCCAGGTGTTGACGGTCGACGACTGGCGGATGCCGAAGTAACACAGCGTGGTGATCGCGATCACGATCAGCATCGCTGGCAGATTCATCAGATGTCCGGTGGTGACGATCGCGATCGGACCCTCTCCCTTGGCCAGCGGAGCATCGCGCAGCGCATCCGGAAACACGACTCCGAAATGGCGCAGAAACGCGGTGAAGTAGCCGGCCCAACCGACTGCGACCGCGCCGATCGAAACCAGGTATTCGAGAATCAGGTCCCAGCCGATGAACCAGGCGAGCAGCTCGCCCATGGTCGAGTAGGCGTAGGAATAGGCCGAGCCCGAAGCCGGAATCAGCGAGGCGAATTCGGCGTAGCACAGCGCAGCGAGGCCGCACACCGCGCCGGCCACCACGAACGACAACATCAGCGCGGGACCTGCATTGTTGGCCGCCGCGACGCCGGTCAGCACGAAGATACCGGTGCCAATGATCGCGCCGATGCCGAGCGCGGTCAGTGCCCAGGGACCGAGCGATCGATCCAGTTCGTTATCGAGTAGCGCACCTTCGATCTGCTTGACTGCGGTCAGCTGCTGCCACATCGCCATCGGATTTCGCCCCCAGCGCAGGATGATTCGGAAATTGCGTGAGGGCGCCCGTGCTTGCTACGCCCCGGTGGTGCACGCAGGACCGCGTCGTGCGCGCGCTAACATACGCGACCCGCGAAATCAGGACAACTGCCGAAGGCGCCTGGGGACCAGGCATCGGGGCGTCGCCCCGGGGTTCGCTCTGAAACGATATCGAGTCTGCCGAACAGGTTGCCTGATCGTGAACGTCGCTCGCGTCAGGCGAGAGAAGCGAAGCAGAAGTGAGACGAGTAAAGCGAAACGATCAACGGTCGCGCTCAAGCGAGCATGCATGCTTATCTAGACCAGGCTGAACGCCGCCCGCGTCAGGTTCTCCGGTTCGGCATCGGTGCAGACCACGTCATCCTCGATGCGAATGCCGCCATATCTGCGGAAGCGGTCGACGCGCGCCCAGTCGATGTTCTGCGATTCGGGTTTCTGCTTGAGCTCGGCGAGCAGCATGTCGATGAAATAGAGACCGGGCTCGATCGTCGTCACCATGCCGGGCTCGAGCGTGCGGGTGAGTCGCAGATAAGGGTGCCCCGATGGTTTCGCGATCGTTTCGCCGCGATCGTTGGCGGCGAAGCCGGCGACATCGTGCACCTGCAGGCCGATCGAGTGGCCGAGGCCGTGCGGAAAGAATGTGCTCGACACGCCAGACTCGACGGCTGCTTCCGGCGACATGTCGATGAAGCCCTGATCCTTCAGGATCCCAGCCAGCACATGATGCGCATGCACATGCAGCTCCGGATAGTTTTGCCCGGCACGCACGCGCGCGCAGAACCCCTTCTGCGCGGCGTCCACGGCGTCGATCAGCGCCTGGAATTCTTGCGCGTCCGGGGCGGCGTGGGTGCGCGTGATATCCGAGGCGTAGCCGTGAAACGAACCGCCCGCATCGATCAGGAACGACTGTGCGCGGGAGGGTGGCGCGCGATTGAGATCGGTGTAATGCAGCACTGCGCCATGCTCGTTGAGCGCGATGATGTTGCTGTAGGGCAGCTCGTTGTCGGTCTCGTGAGCGGCTTCGAGGTAGGCCATATGGATGCCGAACTCGGACTTCCCGGCGCGAAATGCGCGCTCGGCCGCGCGGTGCGCGCGCGCGCCGATCTTGCTCGCGACCCGCATCATGGCAAGCTCGTACTCGGTCTTGTAGGCGCGGTGATAATGCAGGTAATGAAGTACCGCCGGTGGGTTGTTCGGGGCAAGGCCATCGAGACCGGCGTTGTCGTCACCAATGATCGCGCAACGCACGGCGTGTTTCGGCAGATGTTCGCGCGCTTCGTCCGCCGTGCGGATCACGACGATATCGAACGCATCCACCCAGTAACCGGCCGGTGCCTCGGGCACTACATGCCAGTAATCGTGCGGCTGCAGGTAGACCAGCTTCGGTTTGTTCCCGGGGGTGTACGCGAGCCACGACCCCGGTGCTTTGGTCACCGGCAGCCAATGCTTGAAGTGGGGATTGACCGCGAACGGATCCGGATTGTCGTCCTGGAAGCGGTAGCGTTGCCGGCCGGCTGCAACGACGAGATGATCGAAACCGCCGCGCTCGAGCGCGGCATCGCTGCGCGCCTTGATCGCGTCCAGGTGCGGCGGATACAGCTCATGCAGGTCCGGATGCAGAATGTCCATGAATTGGTTTCCGGCAGAAACGTCTATTGTCCGCTCGGAACGGTTCGGGCGAAAGCCGTGTTCAATCTTGCGGACTGTCCGGGCCGCCGTCGAAACCGTCGGCGAAGATCGAATTCCAGGTCACGATCGCACTTGCCGGAGCCGAACGAACGAACGACGGACTGACCGCCTCGACGTCGATGGTGGACGTTGCCTCGTTGCCGTCGCGGGTCAGATTGGCAACGAAGTACGCGTTGTTCGCGGTACCGCCGAGCCAGCTCCGGCTGCCGTCGGCGTGGCGCTGCAGCACGGCGTAGGAATTGACCGGATCCGGCGAGGGCGTCCATTGCAGGCGCAAGGTCGCGGTGTCCGCGTCGATGTCGTTCTTGCTGATGACTGCGACATGGCCGGGTGGCGCCGGCGTCGCCGCAGGGGACTCGAGAATCGCCAGCCGTCCGACATGAATCGCGTAGGGCTCCGGATTCGCATCCGGCAAGACGCGCAACGCAACGATCGCAATCGTGCGCCCGGCGAAAGCGTCGAGGTCGAATGTCCTGGTGTCCCAGTCCGTGTCGCTTGCGTCGCCGACATCGAGATATTCGAAAACCGAAGGCGCATCCTCGAAGGCGAGCCCGACCTCGAGGTGGGTCGGTCCCACCGTCGCTGTCTTGTACGCGATCGCGAGGGTCGTATTCGCATCGACATCGAGATGCGTCTCGTAAAGCGGCAGGTCGTTGACGGCGTCGAGCGTGCCGGAAATCTCCAGCGAGGTTCCACCCCAGTACGCGTCGCTCCAGTCGAGTTCGGGCGCCAGCAGCGAACCGGTGCCGCGCACGATCCAGCGCCAGGTCGGAAGGATGTCCTGCAGACCGAGGTTGTTCCATTCACC
>JBAVZT010000534.1:0-5317 GCA_049588955.1 Rhodanobacteraceae bacterium
GGCTACAAGCGCTACGCGTGGGGTCACGACAATCTGCGCCCCCTCACGCGCTCTCCCCACGACTGGTATGGCCAGTCGTTGCTCATGACGCCGGTCGATGCGCTCGACACGCTGGTTCTGATGGGACTCGGGGACGAGGCCGACGCCGACCGCGAACTGATCGCGAACCGGCTCGATTTCGACAAGGACATCAGCGTCAAGAACTTCGAGATCACCATCCGTCTGCTCGGCGGCCTGCTGTCGGGTTACCAGATGACCGGCGATGTGCGTCTCCTGCACAAGGCCGAGGATCTCGGCCGGCGCCTCGCGCCGGTATTCGATTCGCCGACCGGTCTGCCGTATGTCAATGTGAATCTGCGCACCGGCAAGACCAGCGGCGTTGAATCCAATCCGGCCGAGACCGGGACCCTGCTGCTCGAGTTCGGTACGCTCTCGAAGTTGACCGGAAACAGCGCGTACTACGACAACGCCAAGCGTGCGCTGGTGGAAACCTTCAAGCGGCGCTCCAAGATCGGGCTCTACGGCGTCGGACTCAACGTCGAGACGGGTGCGTGGACCGACCCGGATGCGAGCATCTCGGGCGGCATCGATTCGTTCTACGAATACCTGTGGAAATGCTGGCGCCTGTTCGGCGATGCGGATTGCCATGCGATGTGGAACGCCGCGATTGCACCGGTCAATCGCTATCTGGCCGACGATGTGGATGGCGCCCTCTGGTACGGGCATGCCGACATGAACAGCGGCCGACGCAGTGCGACCGAGTACGGCGCACTCGACGCGTTCTTTCCGGCCGTACTGGCGATGTCCGGCGATGTGCCGCGCGCCGCGCGCCTGCAGGATTCGAGTTTCCGCATGTGGAACCTGCATGGTATCGAACCCGAAGTACTCGACTACCGGACCCTGCAACTGCCGTATCCGGGTTATGCCCTGCGCCCGGAAATCGTCGAATCGACCTATTACCTCTACCATTACACGCACGACCCGAAATACCTCGCGATGGGTCGTACGATGTTCGAGGATTTCGTGAAATATTGCCGCACCGATGCCGGGTATGCGGCGCTCAAGAACGTGGCGACCAAGGAAAAACGCGACGACATGGAAAGCTTCCTGTTCGCCGAAACCTTCAAGTATTACTATCTGCTTTTCGACCCGAAAGCCCTGGACTTCGACGCCGTGACATTCAACACCGAAGCGCACCCGCTACGCCCGGTCGTTGCCGCTGCGGTCCGCTGACAGCATGCGTTCCACCATGAAGACGCAACGATCGCAACCGGATGATTCGCGCCTCGACAGCATTGTCGCCGCGGCGCGTCGCGATGCCGAGCAGCGCGAGAAGGGCTATCGCGAACGTGCGCTGAAGATGTACCCATGGATCTGCGGGCGCTGCGCGCGCGAATTCACGCGCGCCAACCTGTCGGAACTGACCGTCCATCACCGCAACCACGACCACGATTTCAATCCGCCCGACGGCAGCAACTGGGAATTGCTGTGCGTGTACTGCCACGACAACGAGCATGCACGCTTCGTGGATCACGTACCCGACGATGTAGTGGGCAGCGCCGCGGCGACTGCGACTGCCAATCCGTTTGCCGATCTCAAGAACCTTCTGCAGCGCGGAAAGAGCGGCCGCTAGCCCGGCCGGTATTTGTGTGTTTCGAATCAGTCAGGAGAATGCAACATGAGCAAGGGTCTGGACCAGAAGAAAACCGACAAGAAGAAACCGGCCAAGACGATGAAGGAAAAACGCGCCGAGAAGAAGGCCAAGAAGCAGAACAAGTCCTGAAGCCCGGATCGTCAGTCGAGCGGTCGGCGAATTGCTGTGTCCAAGCGTGTTGCGATCGGGTATTTGCAGCCGTTCGAGCGGATAGTCCGATGGCGACCGGTGGCCGCTAGGCAGCCTTGCGACGGCATAGCTTCTCGAGCAGCTCCTCTGCGGCGCGGATGCGTTCGGCGGTGCCGGGCAATTCCATCTTGAGCCTGAGCTTGTCCTGACCGTCGAGCGAGTACACGCGCGGCTGCGTCTGGATCAGACGCATCACGCTGGACGGGTCGATGTCGGGTTGCGGCCGGAACAGGACGCGGCCGCCATGCGGACCAAGATCGAGCTTGCGGATGCCGAGTGGCGTCGCCGCGAGCTTGATCCGGGTCACCGCGAACAGGTTCCTGACCGCATCGGGCAGCAATCCGAAACGATCGATCATCTCGACCTGCAATTCGCGCAATGCGTCTTCTTCGCGTGCACTGGCAATGCGCTTGTACAGCGTGAGTCGCGTGTGTACGTCGGCCAGGTAATCGTCCGGGATCAAGGCCGGCACGTGCAGTTCGATGTCGGCCTCGTTGTCGCTGGAAAGATCGAAGTCGGGCAGCTTGCCGGCTTTCAGCGCACGCACGGCGCGATCGAGTAGTTCGGTGTACAGCGCAAATCCGACTTCCTGGATCTGGCCGGACTGCTCCTCGCCGAGCAGTTCGCCGGCGCCGCGGATCTCGAGATCATGCGTGGCGAGCGTGAATCCGGCGCCCAGTTCATCGAGCGACGCGAGCGCCTCGAGACGCTTTTCGGCGTCGCTCGTGATCGCGCGGCGATCCGGGACGATCAGATAGGCATAGGCTCGGTGGTGCGAACGCCCGACGCGTCCGCGCAACTGGTGCAACTGGCCGAGACCGAAGCGGTCGGCGCGATTGATCACGATCGTATTGGCGCTCGGCACATCGATACCCGATTCGATGATGGTCGTGCACACCAGAACGTTGAAGCGCTGGCGATAGAAGTCGAGCATCACCTGTTCGAGTTCGCGTTCGGGCATCTGCCCGTGCGCGATGCGCAGCCGCGCTTCGGGCATCATCGCCGCGACTTCGCGCGCGATGCGCTCGATCGTCGCCACCTCGTTGTGCAGGAAATACACCTGGCCGCCGCGCGCGAGCTCGCGTTGCAGCGCCTCGCGGATCAGGGCCGGGTCGTGCCGGCCGATGAAGGTCTTGACCGCCAGACGATGTTCCGGCGGCGTGGCGATGATGCTGAGGTCGCGCAAACCGGCCATCGCCATGTTCAGCGTGCGCGGAATCGGTGTCGCGGTCAGGGTCAGCACGTCGACTTCGCTGCGCAGTTTCTTGAGACGCTCCTTCTGGCGCACGCCGAAGCGCTGTTCCTCATCGACGATGACGAGGCCGAGTTCCTTGAATTTCACGTCCGCCTGCAGCAGTCGATGGGTGCCGATCATGATGTCGATGCGACCATCGGCAAGTTGCGCAAGCGTCGAGGCGACATCCTTTTTGGACTTGAATCGGCTCAGCACATCGACACGGATCGGCCAGTCGGCGTAGCGGTCCCGAAAGTTCCGCCAGTGCTGTTGCGCGAGCAGGGTGGTCGGAACCAGTACCGCGACCTGCTTGCCCGCCATCGCGGCGATGAAGGCGGCACGCAACGCCACTTCGGTCTTGCCGAAGCCGACGTCGCCACAGACGACCCGATCCATCGCCTTGTCCGATACCAGATCCGCCGTGACCGCCGCGATCGCCTGTTGCTGATCGGGGGTTTCCTCGAACGGAAACGCGGCGGCGAATTGTTCGACCAGGTCGCGTTCGATCACCAGTGCCGTCCCGGGGCGCGCTTCGCGTTGCGCATAAATCGCGAGCAGTTCCGCGGCGACATCGCGAACCTTCTCGGCCGCCTTGCGCCGCGCGCGCTCCCAGGCATCGCCGCCGAGCGAATGCAACGGCGCAAGTTCCGGTGCCGTTCCACTGTAGCGCGCGACCAGATGCAGTTGCGCGACCGGTACGTAGAGTTGGTCGCCACGTGCGTATTCGATCGCGAGAAACTCGCCGCCGTCGCCGCCGACGTCGAGCTTGACCAGTCCCTTGTATCGACCGACACCGTGATCCACATGGACGATAGGCGCGCCGGTCGCGAGTTCGGTGAGGTCGCGTATCACCGCTTCGGGATCGCGCGCGGGGCGTTGGCGCCGATTCGGCTGGTTGACGCGCTCGCCGAACAGCTCGCGCTCGGTCAGGATGGTCAGCGCGGGGGCGGTCAGCGCAAAGCCCTGATCGAGCGTCGCGACCGTGATGGCGAAGCGTGGCAGATCCGTTGCAACTTCCGGATCGCGGCCATCCGTCTCGTCGCCGGGAGCACCGGGGCGGGAGGGTGGAGCGAAGGCCTGCCACGACTCGATCGTGACCGGTCGCATGTCCAGCGCGGCAAGTTGTTCGATCAGCGCTTCGCGGCGCCCGGGCGAATCGGCCGCGATCAGCACGCGCCCGGGATAGGACTGGACAAACTGCTGCAACTCGGCACTCGAAGTGCGTTCCTTCCGATTCAGGGCAACCGCAGGCGCGGTTTGTGTGCCGAGATCGATCGCATGTTCGTTGCTGTCGGGCGCGACGATATCCACGCGCAGCTGCTGGTTGAGGCGTTCGCGCAAGAGCTGTGGCGGCAGGTAAAGTTCGGCAAGCGGCAGTATCGGTCGTTCGACATCGTGCGCGCGCTGCTCGTGGCGTTCGCCGGCCTGATGCCAGAACTGTTCCGCTGCTTCCAGCGCGCCGGCGGCCAGCACGAACGTCGCAGCATCGGGCATGTAGTCGAACAGGGTCTCCGTGTGCTCGAAGAACAGCGGCAGGTAGTACTCGATGCCGGCCGGCGTGGTGCCTTGCTTGATGTCCTGATACAGCGGGCAGCGGCGCGGGTCGATCGGAAAGCGCTCGCGCAGGGTATTGCGGAAAGCCCGGGTCGATTCGTCGGTGAGCGGAAACTCGCGAGCCGGCAGCAGCTGCACCGAATCGACGAGGGCTTTCGAACGTTGCGTTTCCGCATCGAAGGTGCGGATCGATTCGATTTCCTCATCGAACAGCTCGATCCGGTAGGGATCGGCGCTGCCCATCGGAAAGATGTCGACGATCGCGCCGCGCACGGCAAACTCGCCGGGTTCCTGAACCTGCGCCACGTGCCGATAGGCGGCCGCCTCGAGACGACGTTGCTCGTTCGCGATCGCGAAGGTCTGTTTGCGTTCCAGTATCAACCCGGAGCCGGAGACATAGGCGCGCGGCGCCAGTCGCTGCATCAGTGTCGCTACCGGCACCACCAGGATGCCGCGCTCGATGGCGGGCAGGCGATACAGCGTCGCGATGCGCTGCGACACGATTTCCGGATGCGGCGCGAACAGATCGTAAGGCAGGGTTTCCCAGTCCGGGAAATGCAGAGTGTCGAGCGCCTCGCCGGCGAACACCGCCAGTTCGGTCTCGAGCGTCTGCGCCGCATGCGTGTCGTGTGCGACCGCAACGAGCAGTCCGGCGCTCTTGCGCGCGGCGTTGGCCAGCGCAAGCG
>JBAVZT010000535.1:0-1912 GCA_049588955.1 Rhodanobacteraceae bacterium
GTCGTCGACCCCGCGCACCAGAATGATTTCGCTGTCGGCATTAAGCGCGGCAAGCTGATCGCGCAAGCCCGGCCACTGGTTCTCGTCCAGCGCCAGCGGAACGATCACCGAAAGCAGTGGAGTCGCAGCGCTCACCGACTCAGCAACACGGCGCAGCGCCGCCGATCACGGCGACGCTGGCGGTCGCCGGCGCACAGTCGAACAGACCGAAGTGACGCTGCTTGTCTCCGTCGATGCGGAAATGCGCGGCGTAACGGCTCTTGCCGAGCATGTCGGCGCTGTTGCCGCACACGCGCAGCGGCTTGCCGGTCTCGAACCGGTGATGATCGTCGAGTTCGAATCGATGCGGATGTTCGGGCAGAGTGCCGAGATAGGTCGCGCTCTGGCCGTAGTCCTCGCAGCGATCTTCGAGGTCGAGCTTGAACACGCGCCAGGAAATCGACTCGAAGCGTGCGAAGCCGATCTTCGCCTCGATCGCCGGGTCGTTGAGCGCGATCGGATCGCGCTTGCACACGCGCGCGTCGGCCACGCCGAGTTGAGCCAGCACACGGCGGAAATCCTCGATGTACAACGCGCCGGCGAGGCATTCACCGACGAGCACCGGATCCTCGAGCAAGGCACGCGGCAGGCGCCGATCGGCGAACACATCGGAGAAATACAGCTCGCCACCCGGTTTGAGCACGCGCAGCGCTTCGGCAAACGCGCGCGGCTTGTCCGCAACCAGATTCAGTACGCAATTGGACACCACGACATCGACGCTCGCATCGGCGATGCCGAGCGCGGCGAGATCCGACAGGTCGCCGAGCCGGAATTCGACGTTGCTGCGCGCGTGGCCGAACGCCTGCGCGTGAAACTCGCGGTGGCGTTCGGCGATCGCGATCTGCTGCGGCGTCATGTCCACGCCGATCACGCGGCCCTCGGAGCCGACCAGCGCCGAGAGCAGGTACGCATCGCGCCCGCTGCCGCTGCCGAGATCGAGCACGGTCATCCCTTCCAGCGCCGGCGGCAACGGCGAGCCGCACCCGTAGAATCGATCGGTCACCTCGGGATGCAATCTGACCAGCCATTGGCGCAGATGTGCGGGCATCGCCTCGGCGCTGCAGCACGCGGATGTCTTCAAATCGCCGCTCGATCGCAGCGTCTCGCCGTAATAGGCGCGCACGGATGCCTGCATGGTCGAAGCGCTGCCATCGATTTCCATCGATCGGGTTCCGGTCATTGTCGTGCTCATGTCGTCGCGCCTCCGCACGAACTGCCGGCGCCTGCCGTGCAGCCGAAGCAATGCGCGGCGAAGCGGATGCGGCGCTGCATCAAGCGCTCGTAATCGAAGTCGAAGATCGTCATCGGCTTGCGTCCGCCGTTCTCATCCAGCGTCAATTCGATCTGCTGGTTGAAATCGCAGTCGTACACCGTCCCGTCCCAGCCGACCGAAACCAGGCTGCGACACATCACGCCTTCGGCGGCGGTTGGATTGAATGCCGCGAGCAGCCGTTCCATGTAGTCCTCGTATTGCCCGCTCTTGCGCAGATGCAGCGCGAAACGGTGGATCGGCATGTTGGTGATCGTGTAGAGCTCGTTGAACTCGATGCCGAACTTGTCACGCAGCTCACGCTTGTAGTCAGCCCGAAGCGCAGCTTGCAGCGGCGGCAGATACGGTCCGACCGGGTTGTAGACCAGATTGAGCGCCAGACCCGAATCCGGATGGCCGTAGCCAAGCGCATTGAGGCGTTTCAGGCCAGCCATGCTTTTCTGGAATACGCCGCTGCCGCGCTGCTTGTCAGTGAAGAACTCCTGATAATAGGGCAGTGAGGAAATCACCTCGCAGCGGTTGGCGGCAAAGAATTCCGGCAGATAGTCCTTGGATTCGCCGGTCTGTGGATTGCCGTCGAATGTGACCGTCAGATTGTGGCGC
>JBAVZT010000536.1:0-1818 GCA_049588955.1 Rhodanobacteraceae bacterium
GGTGTTCTCGCTCATCGGCCGATCCGCCGTGCGCAGGCTCGGGAACACGTAGCGCCCCGATCCGGTGAGCGAATACAAGTCGCGCAAGATGGCGACGGCCTGGGCTGCGAGCGGGACCACGTGCTCCTCGCGCATCTTCCTCTTGCCCGCAGGAAATGCGCCATTCGCCGGTGTCAAGATCAAGGTCGCTCCACTCTATCGCTTGACGGCCTTGCGTTGTGCGGATGGGTCAATCCCGGGCACCAGCAGCTTGCGTGCGGCATCGCGTTGCGTGCGCGCCTCGGCCAGCGTGACGCTCGGGAACACGCCGAGCGCTAGGCGCTTATCCTTGCCCCCGTGGCGAAACTTCGGCCGCCAGTATTTCGCACCCGTCGGCATCACTTCCAGATAGAGCCCGCCACCGGCGGCCAGGCGATACGGCTTCGCGCTCGGCTTGGCCGAGCGTGCGGCAACGATGGTCAGAGTGCCCATTTATGCCCCCAGCAATTCGGGTCCGGATGAAAATATGCCCCCAATTGTGCCCCTCACATGGGCCCGGATTGCAACGGATTCCACCGGACGAGTGCGGACGCAACAGGCACAAAAAACCCCGCTGTTATGCGGGGTTCGTGGGCTTCTGCAGATGGTGCTGAACTGTCATTTGGTGCCCAGAAGAGGACTCGAACCTCCACGAGGTTGCCCCCGCTAGCACCTGAAGCTAGTGCGTCTACCAATTCCGCCACCTGGGCAGGTGCGAATCGAACGGCGCGGTCGCGCGCGATTCGGGCCGCGAACGATACTGGCGCGGCGTTGGCGTGTCAACGAAGCGCGAGGACCTGGGCGCGGATGTGACCGACGCGCCGGCCGCTGGTTCAAGGCATTGCAGCACAGTCGCGCCGCGCGAGGATGCTTGCAAACCCGATCTGCGTCGGCCACGCTGGCATGCATTGCAACCGGCTGCCAACGAGAGACACCCCTTGTCGAAATCAAAGTCAGGCGCGCCGCGCAAGCAACGCGGGAAACGGGCGGCCATCGGATCGCCGAAAAGCAGCGCGTCGAAAGGCAAGACGTCGAAGCGCACCCGACGCGATACCTCGCCCCAACGCGGCGGCGGCGCGAAACCCGCCCGCGGGTCTGCGCACGGGCTGCGTGATCCGCACGCCGCGCGCGAGGCCGAGCGTTACGAACGGCCGATTCCGAGTCGCGAGGCGATTCTCGATTTTCTCGATCGGCGTGGCCAGTTGTTCAAGGCCGATGCGCTCGCGCGCGAACTTCGATTGTCCGAGCCACAGGACATCGATGCGCTCAACAAGCGCCTCGCCGCGATGCTGCGCGATGGCCAGTTGATCCAGAACCGCCGTGCCGGTTACGGCGTCGCGCAGAAACTCGATCTGATCCCGGGCGTGGTGCTCGCCAATGCCGAAGGTTACGGCTTCCTGCGTCCGGATGCGGGCGGCGAGGACTTGTACCTCTCGCCTGCTCAGATGCGCCAGGTGCTGCATGGCGATCGGGTACTCGCGAGCGTGGTGGGAGTGGATCGTCGCGGCCGCCGCCAGGGCGCAATCGTCGAGGTGCTCGAGCGTCGCTCGCCGCGACTGGTCGGGCGCGTCATCGAGCAGGGCGGTCTGATCCTGGTCGTGCCGGACGATCGGCGCCTGCACCAGGATGTGCTGATTCCTCCCGGTGCCGGGCATGGTGCGCATGCGGGTCAGATCGTGATCGTCGAGATCACCGAGCAACCGACCAGCGAACGCGGACCGATCGGACGCGTGCTGGCCGTGCTCGGCGATCGCCTGAAGCCATCGTTGGTCGTCGAGATGGCGATCGCCAGCCACGACC
>JBAVZT010000537.1:0-1773 GCA_049588955.1 Rhodanobacteraceae bacterium
CCGCGCCACCCGCCGTCACAACGGCGACGCCGCCTGCGACAACCGAGCCTGCAACAACAACGCCTGCTGTGACAGCGCCCGCGCCGACACCGCCGCCTGCGCCGCCCGCTGTGGAAAAGGCACAGCCCCCGGCTGTCGAACCCAAGCCGCCAGTCGCAGTCGGCGAGACGCGTGACGCACAGCCGATCAAGGCACCGGCTCCGCAGTATCCGCTATCGGCGGTGCGCAATCGTCAGCAGGGCTGGGTCGAGGTCGAATTCACCGTCGGCGTCGACGGCACGGTGAAAAATGCCAAGGTAATCGATTCCAGGCCCGCGCACGTATTCGATCAAGCCGCGATCAGCGCCGTTCAAAGCGCGAGCTATCGGCCACGCCTCGACAACGGCAAGCCGGTGCCGGCGATCTTGCGCCGACGCATCGAGTTCAAACTTGGCGGTTGAAGCAAGGCCGATCGGAAGCAGCACATGGGCAAATTGCGTACTTTCGCGGAAGTGACGCGCCCCCGCTCTGCGACGCAACCGTGACGATGCCGTCATCCGTGGTGGCGTCTCGCACAGCGCGCAAGTTGCTCGCTCAGTCGCCGCGCGACGCTGTTTCCGTTTCGCCGTCGTCGGTATCGATGCCCGCCCAGTTGACTTGCGGCAAACCAAGGTAACGATCCAGCAGCATCGGCATCAGACCGGCCGGTGCGGTCGATGTGCAATTCCACAGCATGACGACGCCGAAACGCTGTTTCGGCAGAAAGCCGATCATGGCGCGATAACCCTCGACGGCGCCGGCGTGAAATACCAGGGTGTGGCCGGCATAGTCGTAGATGCGCCAACCGAGTGCGTATTGCGCGTCGCGCAAGCGGCTGCGACGCCAAGGTGAAAACCGGGTCTGGTGCCGGGTCTCGACCAGTGGCGTATGCAGCTTGGTCAGAAGATGCCTGGACAGCACGTCGGGACGGCCGCCCATTTGCGCGATCAGCCACTGCTCCATGTCCTGGATGCTGGCATTTATGCCCGCCGCAGGCGCGACGTGATAGTAGTTTTCATTCGGCACGAACGGCGTCCATGCGTGGCCTTTGCGTCGGTGCGGATGCGCCCAGCCGGAGGTACCTTCCAGCGCGTCGCGACCATACGTCGCGGTTTTCATGCCGAGCGGATGAAAAAGGTTGATTTCGACCTGGTGGTAGAAAAAATCGCCGGTGACGGCGAAGGTCACGTCGCCTATGAGACTGAACGCGACGTTCTGATACCCGTAACACGCGCCGACCGGACACGCCAGAGGCACATCCTTGAGTTTGGCGACAAGCAAGGGGTAAGGCTCGTCCTGTTCGAGCAGCAGGTCGTAGGTGTTGTGCGGAAGGCCGACGCGATGGCTGAGGATGTCGCCTATGCTCAATGCGCGAGTGTCGCGCGGGTCTGCCAGACTGAAGGTTGGCAATACATCCGATACCCTGGTATCCCAGCCGATCACCCCGCGCTCGACCAGGATTCCGGCCATTGCGGTAGCGAACGCCTTGGACAGGGAAGCGAGACGAAACACGGTGTTCGAACCGACCGGTTCGCGCGTCGACCAGTCGGCGTAGCCGATGCCACGCTCGAGCAGCACCCTGTCATCCTTGACGATCGCTACGGCGAGCCCGGCAACGTCCCCGGACTCCTCGAGCACGTCCAGCCATTGGTCGAACTCGCCGGCGACGCTGACCGCGCTGGCGGCAGGCTCCCCGCGCTGCGACTTCAACGGCGTCATGACACGTCGCGCCGGAGTCTCGACGTGGTGGTGGCG
>JBAVZT010000538.1:0-1543 GCA_049588955.1 Rhodanobacteraceae bacterium
GTGCCGCACCGCGCGAAACGACAGCAGCCAGCGCAGCAACCCCGGAAGCCGCGGCGGCCGTCCGCTTTCTTCCAGCGCGCGCGAGATCAGGCGCTTCTGCATCACGATCTGCACGCGCTGCACCACCTTCACCGGCCATTCGCGACGCGCCTGCACCGTGGCCAGCAGCGATTCGTCGATCGGTGCGCCGTCGCGCAGCGGTCGTGCCAGGACATTCGCCGTGGCCACTGCATCCTGGATCGCGAGATTGATGCCGACGCCGCCGATCGGCGACATCGCATGGGCCGCATCGCCGATCAGCAGCAGGCCGGGCTTGTGCCAGCGGTCGAGCCGGTCGATCTGGACCTCCAGCGTGCTCACCTTGTCCCACGATTCGATCGCGGTCTTGCGGTCGGAAAAGAACGGCGCGAGTTGCGCGACCGAGTCGCGCAGCACGTCGACGGGTTGCGCGCGCAATGCCGCGTCACTGCCCTTGGGCACCAGATACGCGACCTGCCAGTAATCATTGCGGTTCAACAGCACCATCATGTGACCGGCATCGACGATGCCGAAGGTATCGGCCGGATCACTGTCCTTGCGCGGCATGCGAAACCACAGCACATCCATCGGCGCGCCATAGTCGCGCGCATGCATGCCGGCTGCCTCGCGCATCGTGGACGTGCGACCATCGCAGGCGACCACGAGGTCGGCGCGAATTTCCATCCCGCCGTCCGGCGAGCGCACGTTGACGCCCACCACGCGTCCTGCCTGCTCGATCAGCCCGGTCGCCTCGTGACACATGCGAAGATCGAACCCGGGCCAGCGCCGCCCTTCGTCGGCCAGCATGTCGAGCAGATCCCACTGCGGCACGAGCGCGAGATACGGATAGGGTTTCAGTCCCCGAAAATCGACGATCTGCTGTTCGCGTCCGCCGACGATGCCGGCGAGATGGTCGACCTTGCGCTGCGGCAGGCGTTCGAATTTTTCGGTGAGACCGATCTGGTCGAGAATCGACAGCGTCGACGGATGCACGGTGTCGCCGCGGAAATCACGCAGGAAATCCTTGTGCTTTTCGAGCACCGTGACCGCCACGCCGGCGCGCGCCAGCAACAGGCCCAGCATCATGCCGGCAGGGCCGCCGCCGACGACGCAGCAGCGCGTGTGCGGAATACCGGCCGTGGCGCTCATGCCTCGAGTATTGGCCACGAGGCGCTCGCACTCAAGGGCGTCGCCCATGCCGACTCGCACTGTCAACCCCGCCCGCGCGAGGCTACACTACGCGCCGCGATGCTGCGGCACCAAGCGCATTACCGCATCATGTCCTTGCATACCAATGCGTTGGCGGAACTTCTTAGCGCGAGACTTCGCGTCTTCGCCGTAACAGGCAACGCGTTGAAGCGCTTCATCGATTTCTCCCGGAGCTTGAGATGATCTTCGAGACGCTTGCCACCACCGGCCACGAGGAAGTGGTCTTCTGCCACAACAAGGATGCCGGCCTCAAGGCCATCATTGCGATCCACAACACCGTACTCGGACCCGCGCTGGGTGGGCTGCGCATGTGGCC
>JBAVZT010000539.1:0-6448 GCA_049588955.1 Rhodanobacteraceae bacterium
CGCTTGCCAAAGGCACGCCGTTGAACGCCGCACAGATTCTCAGCCGCGGCCGTGCCACCCTCGACACGTCACTGGCCGACGATCCGCAAACGCGCGGCGAATTGCTCACCGCGATCGCCCAGATACAGGGTAATCTCGGTGAGTACGCGGACGCTCTGGCGACCGCCGAAGTGGTCGTGCCGTTGCTGGGTGCAAACGTGCCCGCCGACGATGCGCGACTGGCCGAAGCCTATACGGTCCGGGGCGAGCTCTATGCCGAATTCAATCGCGACAGGGACGCCGAGCGGGATCTGCGCAGCGCGCGCAGGATCCTCGCTGCCGATCCGGTGCGCAATGCCGACCAGCTGGACGATCTGGATCGCGAGCTGGCCTTCACCTTGACCGGAATCGAGTCGCCTTCGGCTGCGCTTGCCCTGGAACGCAAGGTCATCGAGCGCATGCGTGGGCGCCTCCCCGGGGACAGCCCGAAGCTTGCCGATCATCGGCTTTCGTTCGCGCTCATGCTTGAGGACGCGGGCGACTACGCGCAGGCCGAAGCGGTTTATCGGCAGGGTCTGCCGATACTGATCAAGGCCACAGGCGAGCTGGCGCCGAAAGTCTGCGAAGGCGAATCGAACTTTGCCGGCCTGCTCGATCGGATGAGCAAGAGCACCGAGGCGTTGTCGTACTTCGAGCAGGCGCTGGACTGCCAGCGGCGGCTCTATGGAAACGATTCACCCATATATGCGCACACGTTGTTTTCCCGCGGCATCCTGAACCTCGGCCTGCACCACTACCCGGAAGCGGAACGCGATTTTCGGACTGCATTGGGCACATTCGGCGATCACGGCAACGACGCGGGCCATGCGCGGCGCTATCTCGGTCTCGCGCTGATCGGGCAGGGGCAATTCGTGCAGGCGGCGAGGGAACTCAAGGAAGCCGAGCGGCTTTATCGCGAAGTGAATCTTCCCCACGACCGCCAGCGCTGGCGCGCACGTGCGGACTATGGCTATGCGATCTTCAAGGCCGGTGATGCTGCCGCCGGTCGCCGCGCGATCGAAGCGGCCCTGAAGGGCTTGCGTGAGGTGGTTCCGAGCGGTGAGGCGCCCGAATACATGCGGCCGTTGCGCGCGCTCGGCGAGGTGGCGCGCGCGCAAGGTGAGCTCGAAGTTGCCATTGACGCGCACCGACGCTGGCGCGCGCTCGCGCTGAAACTCTACGGCACCGAATCGCGCGAGGCTTACCTGTCGGCCTGGCAACTGAGCCTGGATCTAGCCCGCGTCGGAGATCAAGCCAGTCTGGGTGAGGCCCGATCGCTGATCTCGGAGGCAGTTACCAAAGCGCGTGCGCGCAATATGCCGGAGCAGGCCGATTACGAAGAAGCCCAGCGTGATATTGCCTCGGCCATCGGGGGATTGCGGCGGCGCTGACGTTGCCGCCCCACCTACGGCAGCGAGCTGCTCGGCGCTCGAATGGGCGGTGGCGTATTCCTGCGCTCAACCCGTCTTCGTTGGTCAGCGCGACAAATGCGCGATCCGTTGCGTCCCAATCGCCCGTTGCTTTGCGTCACGCGCGCCGCTCTCGTTCGAAGTCGGTAACCATCACGGTGCCGGATAGCTGATCGTATTGCTGACGAAGCCCTGCTGCTCCCAGGCTTTTCCGATTCGCGACATCAACAGCGGTCCGCGCACGACCCAACCAATGCCGTCATGCGCCTTGATCATCAATACCGCGTTGTCACCGAGCATATAGCCGCCATTGACCTTGACATCATGCAACCAGCGCAGTGATTGCAGATGCAACGCACGCCGGCGTATTTCGAGCGCTACCGGCTTGCCCGCGGGATCCTTGTCTCCAAAAAGTAACGCTGCCATGCGACCACCGGCTTTCACGGCCGCATCTGGATCCTTGGCGACAGCGGCCGCCCATCTTGCCCGGGTCTGGGTGATCAGGGCCTTGCCGGCATCGCCGCCGTCGGGTGGCAAGGGCTTGGCCTCTGTGGCCCAGTCCTTGCGCATGGTGGTCGCGTCGGGAATACCCTTGGCGAACAATTCCTTGAGCAGTGCATCGTCTGTCTTGGCGCGGCGCGCGGCAATCTCTGCGGCCGACAGATGCGCCGTCACCACTTTGTATACGCCGTCGATCTTGGCATATGGCATCGACATCGTACCCGACATCGAACCCGAGTCCTTGTTGTCTCTGGGCTTCAACGTGACTTTGATCATGCCTTCGACGGCGGGCGCTTCAAGGTGCAACTGCTCGGCCTGGGCGGCCGCGCTCTTTCGCAACGCCTCATCCGCCGGCGTGAACGTAAACGTGCACTTGATATCGGTGTAGCAATCATTCAGGCCGTCGAGGTAGAGGAAGCGCACTTGCGCGGGTGCGCCGTCCAGATCGAACAGTGCTTGCGCGGCAGCAAAGTCGCCTTCGTCGACAGCGTGCTGAAATGCCTTGGCCAGTTCGTCGGGCGAAGTCGCTGCGTTGCTGCACGAGGCAAGCCCAAGGGGTGCGAAAAATAATGCAAGGGAAATTGCTATCTTCATGTCAGTTACCTCCTGAAACTGGTCGGAGCGCGCCAATGCACGGATTCGTGGCCTTTGGTTTGCGTACCTCCGCGATATGAAACGAAAGACAATCGCGAATGCGACATCGACGCGCCTCGCCCGCGCCGCACCTATTCATCGCGGCGCGGGCAACTGCGGATATCTACCTCGCCGGGACTGCCTGTCCACCCGGTGCGGCTTTCGGCGCGGTGCCGAAACGGTTCGCCCCCGGTGTTCCCGCGATGAAGCCGTTGAACACGAGTGCGATCAACCCGCCGACAACAGGCACCAGAGCGATCAGGATCCACCAGGCCGATTTGTCGACGTCGTGCCAGCGCTTGGCCTGGATCGCGAGGGCAGGCCACAGAAACGCGAGACTGACCAGCATGATCACGAAGCTTGCGCCACCGCTGGCGGTGCCGGGATCGGACGCATTCAAAGCGCTCATGACGCTCCACGCGCTGAGTCCACCGAACAGCACCAACGAAACCACCACCAGCGCCCAGTAAGGACCGCGGCCGACGCGGCCTTCAAATGAAAACAACAGCGATTTCCAGCTCATCACAGGTTCCTCCCGACAGGTTGCATACGACGCGGCGTGGTTGCCGCGCTCATGGAGGTCCACGGGAAAGCGTGCGACAAGGGGCCAGAGTTGTCTGGACCAGCTAGCCGCCACCAATGGCATGGTCCGGAATGGCGTGCACCAAAGTGCACGAATCGGCGTTGCAGTGTTCTGCAGCGCTCGCTCGTACACGAAGTGCACGCGACCAGTGCATAGCGTGCACTTCAGTGCACGAATCGGCTTGGCGGTGTTCTTGTTCAAGCGCTCGCTCGTACACGGAGTGCACGCTACAAGGCCAAACGGCGCGCAGCACCGCGCGTCGGCCACGCCGCCGCTCATGGCGCGGCATCGAATCCGTTCGCGAAGATCGTATCGTCGCCGGGTGGCGTGTAGACATAGGCCGCCCCCTGACTTGCGTGCCCGTCGATACCGGCGTCGAACGCGCCGATGATAGCCGTGTCGCCGGCCAGCGCAACCGCGTTGCCGAAATGATCGCCCGTCGCGCCATCGCTTGCCACCAGCATCCTCGTCTCGGTCCAGTTCCCCGCGTCCTCGGTGAACTCATAGGCTGCACCTTGCTGGTTGCCGGCGAAGTAGGCCCCGACCAGCGCAGTTGATCCGTCGAGCGCGACCGCAAGGCCGAAACGATCGCCGGCTGCACTTTCACTCGCGGTCAGTTTCCGCGCTTGTGCCCAGCTGCCGCCGGCGTTGGTGAACACGTAGGCTGACCCTTGATGCGCATGGCCATCGACATTCTGGTAGTACGCGCCGACCAGTGCGTTGGCGCCGCTGACCGCGACCGAGATACCGAAGAATTCGAGTGTCGTGCCGTCATCCGGGACGAGTTCGCCGGTTTGAATCCAGGTTCCGCCCGAGCCGTCGAACACATAGGCCGCGCCGAAATACGAATTGACGCCCTGCGCGCCGACGACGGCAGTGGTGCCGTCGAGTGCGACCGAATAACCGAAGCTGTCAAACGCCGCACCGTCGTCGGCAGTCAGCGTTGGGCCCTGAGTCCACACGTCGCTTGTTTCGGTGAAGATGTAAGCCTTGCCCTGCAATGCGTTTTGGCCGACCGGTGCTACCGGGGATGAAATCAGCGCGTTGCTGCCGCTGACGGCGACCGACCAGCCGAAGTTGTTGTTGGAGTCGCCGTCGTCGGACGTAAGCTTCTGCACCTGGGTCCAGCTGCCTCCCGATCCATCGAACACATAGGCCGCGCCCTGACCGCCCCGGCCATCGATCGTGGCGTACGGCGCACCGATGAGTATCGTCGTGCCCGACAGCGACACCGAAAAGCCGAAGGCATCGTCGGCAGCGCCGTCGTCCGCGATGAGTCTCTGCCCCTGGCTCCATGTGCCACCCGACTCGGTAAAAACGTACACGCTGCCTTGTCCGCTGTTAGCGTCGACGGCGGCGTTGGGCGCGCCGACTACGGCAGTCGAACCGGAGATCGCAACCGCGTAACTGAAATTGTCGTCCGCCGCACCATCGCTCGAGTGGATCTTTTGTTCCAGCAAGGCACCCAGTGGCGGAGCGGTCGCGTTGTGGCTCGCGGCGGGGCGCAACGGCGTGTCAACCCTCGCTGCATGCGCGAACGCGACCATAGACGCAAGCCAGGTGGCGGCGATCAATGTCACTTGACGCAGAGGCTCCTGCGTTGCCATGGGCAGCAAGCCTGCGCCGGCACGGGCGCTCGCGCAAGTCGGACACGCGATGTGCAACGCGACCGTCGGGCAACCACAATCCGCGCTCGCGCGCGCGGCGTAGGCAAAGAATTGTGCCGAATGCTCGAATGAGAGATTGCGCCCGCCGTCCACACGCAGAAACACTTCGTGCACGAGCGCAGTCGTATCGAGAGTGCCGCCAGCCTCGCGCGCGAGCTGGCGGCCGGCGAGCGCCTTGAGGCGTTGGTACACTGCATCGAAGCCGATTTCCGGCGGACTGGCGGCAGATTTGTCGGCGGCGGGCAAAGGCGAGGCTGGCATGGCGACCTCGCCGCGGCTGAGCCAGTGAAACCTTTGCATCGAGCGCGTGTGACACGCCTGCCTGCATAATGTACTTGCGATCATCGTGCACGGCTGGATGAAGGTGATACGCAACGGTAGCTTCCTCGCAAACCCGTGGAAGCTATCGATGGCACGGGGATTGCTTGCATGGTTCGGGAAGAGATTTCGGGGTCCGGCATGATGCCGCTTCTTGTTCAGACATGACGCAATCGATGAACAGAGGTACGACGCAGTCTGCGGTCGCGACGGCGCTGGCCGGGTTCGCGACTGAGGACGAGCACGCGCTGCGTGGGCGCATCATCGATTTCGTCTATCCGGTTTGCCGCATCGTGTTTGCTTTCATGCCGCTGGCCTATGTGGTGTTTCAGGGCGGCGATATCATTCTGCATGCCGGGACCCGTCCTGAATCCATCCTGCCGCGTATCGCTATCGGGCTCGTGCTGATTTTCTATGCCGTGTTTGTCCGCCGCGCGATGGCGCAGCGTCACTTTTCGCTGGTGTGGACTTCGTACGTGCTGGTTATCCAGATCGGCACCACGATCAGTGCGCTCGGCTCGCCCGCCGGCCTGGATTGGGCATTGCCGGCCTACGTACTGGCCCCCGTCGTTTGCGCCCCATATTGGCCGAGCCGGCGAAGTTTCGCGGTCGCTGCGGCAATGAGCGTTCTGGCGCCGGCAGCCGCGTTGTTGCTCGGCCACGCGCCGCTTCCGGAAATTCTGCGTTATGCGATCTACCTGTTCATCGCTCTCACGATTGCCATTATCCTGGCTGCGGCGATGGTGCGTGTCCATGTGCGCGGCTTCGTGCTCGACCAGCGACTGCGTGGCGCGGCATTCTTCGATCATCTGACCGGGGTGCTGTCACGTCATCGTTTCTTCGAGCTGGGCAAGCAGGCGGTCGAACGGACGAATTCCGGCGGCGGAGTATTGTCCGCACTGTATGTCGATGCGGACCGCTTCAAGCGTCTCAACGACGAATTCGGCCATGAAGCAGGCGACGAGGCGCTGGTGCTGATGGCCGGCGCGCTGTGTACTGAGCTGCGCGCCGGTGACCTGCTCGGGCGCCTCGGTGGCGAGGAATTCGCTGTGCTGTTGCCGGGCGTTTCGCTCGAGCAGGCGGCGCAGACAGCCGAGCGCCTGCGTCGAGCGATCAGTCGCATCGATTACCGGCAGCGGTCGCTGTCAGTGAGTATCGGTGTCGCCGCCCTGAAACCCGGGCAGGATCTCGACGGTGTATTGCGCGTGGCCGACGCCGCCTTGCGCCAGGCAAAACTGTCCGGACGCAACCGCATCGAGCGCGCTGGTTCGGGCGGCAGGGACGGTCCGGTTTCGTACGACCGTCACGGCGGACGTCAG
>JBAVZT010000540.1:0-10881 GCA_049588955.1 Rhodanobacteraceae bacterium
AGCCACAGCATGATCGGCGAGTAAGCGACGCCGATGCCGGGGCTGGCGAGAACCTTGGCCAGCAGCGGCACCGCAAGGTCGGGACGCCTGGCCTGGGCGTAGAGCGCCGAGTTGACCTCCATGCGCCCTGGGCCCTCGGTGTGGTTGTGGCTTTGCGCGACGAGGGCCTCGGCTTTGGCGATCGCGTCCAGGCCTTGCGCGGTATAGCCGAGCCCGAGTTCCACATCGGCAAGGTTCTGCCACGCGTCCACCTTGGTGAAGCCTTGCTGCTGTTTGAGTTGCGCGCGCATCTTCGGCAGGGCCTTCGCATACAGTGGCCGCGCCCGCGCCGTCTCGCCCATCAGCCGGTACAGATCGGCCTGCAGCAGCGCCTTGGAGCCGGTCCCGAAGTTGTCGGGCGTGTCGGGCACCGTGTCCAGCAGCGCAAGCGCCGGTCGGTACTTGCGTTGCAATGTCAGCAGGTATACGCGCCACAGTTTCAACGCCGGTGCGTCGCCCGGAGTCACGGCCAGCGCGCGGGGGATGTCGCCGTCGGCGGACAGGATGGCGGCGGAGAGATTTTGCTTGGCGATGTGGTTGTTCGGGTCGAGCGCCAGCGCGCGGTGGAAGGCGCTTTCGGCTTCGGGATAGCGATTGAGCATCATCCAGGTCAGCCCCAGATGGAAAGGCAGCGCGGTGTTGCGCGGATCCAGCGTGGACGCCTTGCGCAAAGAGGCGATCGCGGCCTCGTAGTGGCCCTGGCGGCGTTCGACGTAACCCCTGGCCGCCAGCGCATCGGCGTCATTGGGCTTGAGCGCGAGTGCCGCCTCAAAGGCCTTCAGCGCGCCGGCGTAGTCGCCGCGACCGTACATGTCGCTGTAGCCGAGCGCGAGCCGTGCGGCCACGAGATTCGGCGCAAGCTTGAGCGCCTGTTCGGCATGGCGGCGCGCGGCCGCAATCAGTGGCTTGACGTCCGTCCCGCCGCCGCCCCACCAGGCAAGGTTACTTTCCACCCAGGACAGCCGTGCGTAGGCCAGCGCGAAATCAGGCGCCTGCGCAATGGCCTGCCGGTACAGCGGAATCGCGGCCTTCACGTTCGCCGTGCTGAAAGTTGTCTCCGCCTGTTGGGTCTGATACTCGGCCTTGAAGAACAGGTCGTTGGCGGCACTGTCATGGCTCAAGTCGGAGGCCAGGCGCGCGGTTTCGGCGGGCGAGAGTTTGGCCTTGAGGGCACTGGCGATCTTTCCGGCCACCTCCCCCTCCACGCCGAAGATGTTGTCCAGGGTACGCTGGTAGGTATTGGCCCACAGGTGCGCGTCGCTGCGCGCATCGATCAATTGCACGTTGATCAGCACCTCGTTGCCGGCCTTCTGCACACTGCCCTCCAGCAGCGTGGCCACGCCGAGTTCCGCCGCCACCTGTTTCAGGTTTTCCGGACGGCTCTTGTACTGCAAGGTCGAGGTGCGCGAAATCACCTTCAGCTCGCCGATGTCGGCCAGCTTGGTCAGGATCAGGTCCTGCATGCCGTCGGCAAAGTAGGTGTTGTTCTTGTCCGAGGACAGGTTCTCGAACGGAAGTACTGCGATGGACTTGGCGGGGATGGCGGTACGGGTTGGTGCGGAATCGGCAACGGAGCGGGCGGCCGTCGGCGCGGTATTCGTTGTCGCCATGGCGAGTTTGTCGATGACGGGCGTCCTGACCCGCGTCGATCGGCTGACCTGCCACAGTAAACCGCCGCCGATGCCCAGCAACACCGCAAGCACGATCACTTCCATCGAGGTCACGCGCTGCGCACCGCGTTCGCCGTGATACCAAGCGAGTACCAGCGCCACGAAGAAACCGATGCACAACGCAACGATCAAGGTCCGCTCAATGCCGACGGGCCAGCCGAATCGCTCCGCAACGATGTCGATGCCCTGCAGCAGCGCGAAGGCGAACGCCACGTAGGCCAGCGCCCACTGCACCAGCTTGCGTCGTTTCAGGCGTTGCCAGAGATCAGTCATGCCGGGCGGGCTCCGGCTTGGCGCCAAGCGCCGCGAGCGCATCCTCGAGAGTCACCTCGACACCGTGCACATTGGCCATTGCGGAGGCGGCATACGAATACTGGTCGCGCAGATCGGCGGCGACGGTCGGATCGCTGCGCAGCGCGGCGGCGACCTTCTCGAGATCTGCCGGATCGGCGGCGAACTGGCAGTGTTTGGCGAACCCCATGATGTTTCCGCGTCGATCGCGCACATCGCTGCAGCCCGCGCGCATGGCTCGTTGCATGTCAAGCGGAACGATACCGCGCACGCGTTTGCGATAGTCCGAAACCGCGCCCAATTCATACATCGATCGCGCGACGTCGAACGCATAGTATTGCGACAGTCCGGACTCCACGGCCGCCCTCGGCAGCAGGCCCAGATGCCCGGAGGAGACGATCTGGTCCCAGGTGGCGCGCACCGGCGCGGTATAGATGGTTTCACTCGCGCGATAGGCATGGACGATGAGCATTCGCGGATCGGGATCGGCCTTGGTCAGCAGCGCATCCGTCTCGCGGACGCTGTCCGCGACGGCGGCGTAATAGGCGGCTTGTGCCCGTACCCCGGCGAGGTTCTCGGTCAGGTCGCGGGTCAGTCTTCTCACGTAGTCATGGCCGAGGCGGACGTCGGATCGCGCCTGGTTCCAGTTGTCGACCTGCAGGCCGATGAACACGCCCAGCACCACGATGACCAGCTCGATGACGACGCCGGTCCAGTGCTGGCTTTTCATGTGGCTGATGACGCGGCGCAGAATCATGACTCTTGCTCACGCGTGACCAGCAATTTGATCAGCTGGGTGGTCTCGCGGTCCAGCGCGTCCAGCGCATAGACCTCGGAGCCGGTAATGCCGTATCGATAGGCCAGTTCGTTGTCGACCTCCCGACTCTTGGCGAGCGCCTCGATGTCATTGCGAAATTTCGATTTCCCGATTCCCCTGCCGACAATATAGGACTGTTCCAGCAACGGTCCGTAAGCGACGTTCTTCATCAGAAAGTCGTTCATCACGCCATCCCTTTCTCGCAGCGCGTCGGAATACAGACGATTGACTTCGTCAAGCTCACGTTGCCAGCGACCGATGGCATCCCGGATCTTCGCGTCCTCGATTCGGCGCAAGCCACCGGTCTCGGCCAATTCGTTCAATGCCGTCAGATCCGGTGAAAATACCTTGATGCGTTGCACGTTCAGGAATCTCAGATTCAGTTCCTTGCCGGAAATCGTCGGTGGGTCTTGCCTGAATGCGATCCGCAGGGCGTTCACGTCATCCAGCTGCCCGACCAATTCGGCCCGAAAATTCTTGAAATGAGCCTGATTGTCTTCCAGTTGCTTGCGGAAACTGATCAATTGCTGGTCAAGCTCGGCGCGCGCGGTGCGTGCATCATTCCAGTCCTGCACCTGCAGGCCGATGAAAACGCCCAGGATCACGATCACCAACTCGATGAACACCCCGGTCCAGTGTTGTTGCCTGAGGTGGGAGAGGATGCGTCGGGTGATCATGGCCGTCCTCCCGGTAGGTCCATGCGTTCAGGGCTGGTCACGCTCATGGTGAACCCTTCTTCATGCCGTCGAGGTCGCGGTCGATGTTGTCCAGCAGCTTCGGGAACGTTCGAAGCTTGCCCTGGTTCATCTGGATCTCTACATGCGTCAGGTTCTGCACCGTGGAGACGGCCGGCGCGAATTGCGGGTCATTGCACAAGGCCGGGAAATCGTAGATGGCCCCGCCATCGGGCATGCCGTGTTTCTTGATGTCAGGCTGGTCGAACCCGCCCGGCGGCTGCTTGAACACGACACGCGCGTCGATATGGGAAATCGCCGGTGTCGCCCGCGCGATGATCATGTTCAGGACCCTGTTAGCCCCATCGTTGACCTGCACGACACGGGCCAACGCCGTGCGCAAGGTCACGTCATGGATCAGCCCGATGCGGCCGGTCGAACGCAGCTCGTCGATGGTGCCGCGAACCAGGGGTGGCGGTTCGATTCGCCCGAACAGAAACAGGCCGGCGCCGAATTGTTTCCTGGCCGCTGCATCGAGCTGGCAACGGGACAGGTCGTCCAGCATCGCACCCTCGAGCCGGTACTGCCTCTGCATGCGCTGCACGTTGGACTTGGCGATCTTGATGGACAACGTGATGTCGTCATGCAGGCGCTGGAGGTATTGCCTTTCCAGCATGCGATCCTGGTGCGCCTGGTTCCAGTCCTGTGCCTGCAAGCCCAGGAACACGCCCAGGACCACGATAACCAGTTCGATGAACACGCCGGTCCAGTGCTGCTGCTTCATGTGCTGGGCGATGCGGCGCAGGATCATGGTGTGCCGGCCTCATTTCCAGTGTCGGCGTTGGACGCCTCGAGGCCGGGTTCGGAGCTGGCGAGGTTTTGGCTTTCGTACCAGGCGCGGAAGGTGTCCGACAGGGTGTCCTTGCGGCGATCCCACCAAAAGCGCTGTCCCGGAACGCCATAGGTAGCCAGGATCATTTTTTCGATCGAACGCCAATGCACCTCGGCAAGTTGCCCTTCGCGATACTGCGCGTAGCTGGCGTCAAAAAAGCGGAACTGGCCCGCCAACATGAGCATGAAGCGTACGCGCTCGGTTTCGTCGAGCTGCTCCGGATGAAAGGCGCCTTTCAGGTAAATCCTTGTCAATGCCTCGCTTTCGTAAATACGTCCGATGATTTCCTGAAAGCCGTTCGCGTGCGCCTGCGACATGCTCGCGCGTACCGCGCGGGTGTTCTGTCTCATCTGCAAGCCGACGAAGATCAGCGAGGGGATGACCGCGATGGCGGCGAGGATCTGCGCGATGTCGGAAAGCTGCAATAGCGTCATGATCGATCCACATCCGGGTGCTGCAAGGCGCTGTTTTTCCTGCGCTGCTTTTCGTTCGTCGTCGGGTGTTGGCCCATCATCTCGAGAACGCGCTCCACGGCCTGCTTCTGGAAGATGAGATTGGAGTGAATCCATACCTCCAGCACGTAGATGAAGTCCACGCAACTTTGCCACGCCTTATCCTTCGCCATGCCGGCAATGTCGTAGCCCGTCACCATGTCGGCGTTCAGGTGCTGTAGGTCCAGCGGGGCAAGCCTCAGGTATTGGTCGGGGTAAACAAAGCCGACCTCCATTCTGCGACCTATCGAGTTCACGTTGAACATGCCGTTGCGCGCACTTTCGTCATATCGCGCCAGGGCAACCCGAAGTTTTTCGTCCTTGATCAAGTCCAGTTTGCCGCTGGACACCAGTTCGGTGTACGTGGACGAAAACCGGATAAACGTCGGGTAGCTGGCAAAGCGGTTCATTGCAAACTTGATGCGGTCGTCTTCGTCGGGGCGCGCGTTGCCACGCCTGATGGCGTGACGGAGCGTGTCCAGCGCCACGATGAGTCGGTCGTTATCATCGATCGCCTGGTCAACCTGGCTGTCCAGGAGTTTGAAGTCCGTCAACAGGCGTGCTTCGATCGAGCGTTGCTGCTGGCGTTCCTGCCGCGCCTGGTTCCAGTTGTCGACCTGCAATCCGATGAACACGCCCAACACCACGATCAGCAGCTCGATGAACACGCCGGTCCAGTGCTGTTTTTTCAGGTGTTCGACGAAGCGCGAGCCGATCATCTGTCGCCGTCCCGTGCAAACAAGGCCTGGATGCCGGTTTCGTTGAGCATGTAGATCAGGTTCCCGATCTCCGTGTCGTAGACGGCAATCTGGCGCCGCAAGGCTGAAAGCAGCCCGGGGTCGGCGCGCAAGGCGTCGGCGGCCTTCTTGATGGCCTCGTCATCGATCGCGAGCTTGCAGTCATAGTGGATGCTCAGGAAGCCGGGCACGCCCTCCGGCGAGGTAAAGCTGCGGTCCCCGCAATCCTTGCGCAGGCCGAGTGCGACATCAGGATCGACCAGCCGGGTAAACAACCTGCGATAGTCGGAGTCGCGCTTGTCTTCCAGGACCAACTGGTGTGTCGTCGAACTGTTACCGTAGTAGCGCACCGCCGTTTCGCGCAGTTTCGGGTCCGATACAAGATCGAGTTCGCCGGCTGAAAGCATTTCGTCGAAGGCTGCCGCGTGCCGCTCGTACCATTGGAACTGAATCGCCCGGTAGGCGTTCACGAGAACCGTGCGGTCGTCCAGCGTCCGGCGTTCGGTCAGGCCGTCGAATGCGGCGATGCCGGCCTGGCGTGCATCAGTGTCGTATTCGATCAGAGAGCGGTCGCGCGCGTACTCGATGCGCAGGTCGTCCAACAGACGTTGGGTGTAGATCCGGCTGCGTTCCTGCTGCTTGAGCGCATCGTTCCAGTTGGTGACATTGGTGCCGATGAACACACCGACGATGACGATCACCAGCTCGATGAACACGCCGGTCCAGTGCTGCTGCTTCAGGTGGTTGGCGATGCGGTGCAGGATCATGGGTCCTTCCGGGCAGCTGCAATCAGCGCGTCCAATTGCTGTTGCTGCTGCTCGATCTGCTCGATCTTGCTTTCGGTGATGCTCAACTGATAGTTCAGGGCAGGCAGCAGGCCGCCCGTCGTGCGCAGGGTCGCCGCGGCGTGGGTGATTTCCGCGGGCGCAAGGTTCGTGTGGCAGGTCTTCGGCAGTCGCATGAAGAACTGGCCGTCGACGATCCCGAACCGGTCACCGCAGGATGCCTTGATGGCTTCCTGTACCGGGTACGGGAGAATGCTGCGCACCAGCGCCCGGTAGGGTGCCTGCGCATTGGCGATGGGTGAATCGGACCATGGATAGTCGTAATAGACAATCAACTGCGCGCGCAGTCTGGCGTCGCGGATGAGATCGATGGCACCGGTCGATTTCATTTCCTCGAATGTCGACCGGTTGCTCGATGGCTCGAAAATCTGGGTCGCCTGGTAGGCGCTGGCCACCCATGTTCCCGGATCAATCGAGTCCGGCGTCTGCAGGCCGCCCATGGCGGCCCTCGTGTAGTCGGCAACGACCTCAAGATAGTCCCTGTTGGCCTGCAAGCCGGCCTTCTCGCTGGCCAGATCGCCGCGCAACTGCTGCAACAGCACGTCGGCGCGCTGCTGCTCGGCGCGCGCGCTGGCCCACTCCTGCACCTGCAGGCCGATGAACACGCCCAGAATCAGAATCACCAGCTCGATGAGGACGGCGGTCCAGTCCTGATTCTTCATGTGCCTGATCGCGCGGGAAAGAATCATCGGGTGACTTCTTCGTAATTCGGGCGGCAGGACTCGCCTGGCTGCTGCGGGTGCTTGAGGCGTCGTTGCAGGCATTTCGACGAGCGCCCGAGGACATTGATGTATCCGATCCATTCGCGCAGGCGGTCCATGTTCTGGGCGAACGCCGGCTTCAGCGCGCCTGACGCGTCGTAGAACGATGAAGGATTGCCGACCCTCGGCAGGATCTGGCTGTCGACAAACTCGGCATAGCGCGTGTACTTGGCGCCGATTCCCTCGCGTTCCGAGTAGTGGAAGCCGAGATCGAACATCAAATTCGGATCGACGAGGTCGGCCAATCCGGCCTGCATCGCAGCCTTGAACACGAAATCCGGCGGCGTGTCGGAACCGGGCATGCGCTTGTAGTAGGGCGGCGGCTCTTCGCCGCGCGCCCGCGCCGCCTTGAACGCCGCCAGACCCTGCGTCACCTGCCGCGAAAACTGCTGCTGTACCTGGTCGAAATCATGCAAATCCGCGCTCATGCCCTGCACGATCACGGTGAGCCGCTGGCGTTCCTCGCGCGCCTGATTCCAGTTGTCCACCTGCAGACCGATGAACACGCCCAGCACCACGATCACCAGCTCGATGAATACGCCGGTCCAGTGCTGGTTCTTCATGTGTCCGATGATGCGGCGCAGGATCATCGGGTCGCCCCCCTTTTGGATCGAGGCGTCGGGTTCATTCATGTCTCCATACAAGTAATGGCGCGGCTCCGTTTGCCTGGCTGCCTGGAATGAGGATATGCATCGGTGCCCAGTACTCCTTCAACGAGGCGCTGGCATCGCGGACGGCTTGCACCACGGATTCGACCCAGGCGCTCGCCACGCAGCACTTGATAAACGGTGCCTGATAAACGGTGCTGGGTGCACTTGCGACTGATTGACCGGAGTCGTGAAAGTGAATCCAGACTCGTTCCGGTTTTTTCATCTGGCCGACCTTTTCTCCAGCAGATCCACCAGTTCCGCGGTTCGGGTTTCAAGATGTTCGATGTAGGAAAGCGTTTGCACTTCCACCGCGGTTTTGAGGGCAAGATAGCTGGCCAGCTTCCGGTTGCCGGCAAGCGTGGCAAAGTCGTTCTTGAAATGCGGTGGGGCGTTGTAGGGCTGGGCGGAGGTGAAGTGCTCGAATATGGATTCGAAGGACAGGACGCCCAGCAGGGCTTCGGTGCCCATGGTCCGGATCGTCAGGGCTGTTTGGTGCGTGTGTTCCAATTCGGACCTGGCGGTTTCCCAGGCCAGGATCGCCTTGTGAAGCGGTGTCCCTCCCAGTTGATTCAGGTTTCCGGAATTGACCAGGATTTCATAGGCGCTGGTGTCGACATTGGGTTGCCTCACGTAGGCCAAGGCCATGAGCTTTGCGTTCATGGCGCCGGCGTCTTCGAAACCCGTGCCATTGGTAAAACTGGACCGTATGAACTGAATGTCCTTGAGTTCGGTGACTTCGTCCTTCTTCCAGGCACCTAGCCTTCTCAGGTTGGCCTCCATTTCGATCCGCAGGCTCGTGAGCTGGCGATTCAGAGCGTCGTTCTGGATGCGCGCCTGGTTCCAGTTGTTCACCTGCAAGCCGATGAACACACCGACGACGACGATCACGAAGTCGAGGAACACCGCCGTCCAGTGCTGGCCCTTCAAGTGATCGATTAGTCGATGCAGGATCACGGCATTTTATTCAACGTCGTCAGCAGCTCGGCCTGGCGATCGAGAACCCTTTGATTCAAGGCGTCGCTGGCCAGTGTCATTTCCCGAACCGCCGCAACGGCATTGATGAATTCCCCGTCGGAGCACAGCTTGCCGAAGTCGTAAAACACCTTGTCCGAATCAATAGACAACGGATAGGTGAGGTGTCGATTCAGAACAAACCGAACGTGAAAGCGTACATAGTTCACGTTCGGCATGACCCGCCCCGTGAGCTGCGGTTCGACCGCGACCGTTGTGCGGTAGATACGCACGGTATTCGATATGGCGCGTCGCAGGGCGGGCGTACCGACCAGCTTGAAATTGCCGGTGGCATTCAGTTCATCAATCGTGCCCATGACCATGATGGGCAGATCAAACTTGCCCATGTTGTACAGCCCGGCATTGAACTCGGCTTGCTTGTCGGCAGGGAGATCGCACGAAGTCAATGCCGACAATACCAGGTCAAGCTGTTTGATCTGCAGTCGGCCGTAGTCGATCTGCGTCTGGTTGCGGGAAACGGACAATTCCATATCGGTAATCAAGCCTTGACGGTACGCACGAGCGTCCGCACGGGCATTGCGCGCCGCGTTCCAGTCCTGCGCCTGCAAGCCGATGAACACGCCCAGCACCACGATCAGCAGCTCGATGAATACGCCGGTCCAGTGCTGCTTCTTGAAGTGACTGGCGATGCGGCGCAGGGTCATCGATGTGCCTCGCGTTTCTTCAGGGTGGCGATCAAGGCTTTGGTACTTTGTTCGAGCGTCTCGGAGGTATCGAGTACCTGAGCCTCGATCGCAAAACGCAGGGCCAGCATGTTCTCGAATTCCTCGCTCTTTGCGAGTTGGTCCGCGTTGTTTCGGAAACGCGACGGCGCAAAGCCTCGGCCTTTTATATCGCTGCGATTCTCGATGGCAGCAGCGAAAGACATTTGCCGGGTGTAAAAAGGCAATACGATGGAGTCGCGATGCACCAGTGCATCGCGGTCGAGACGCTGAACCCATGCCAGATCGATTTCCCAGCGACTGATGTCGCGTCTTAGCGGCGTGCCACTCAACCTTCGCAGGCTGCCAGAATCGGCCAGGGCGCGGTAGGCCGTGAGTTCCGGATGCAAATCCCGAATCCCGACAACCAGGAAAAGGAGCTTGTCGATATGGTCAGGATTGGTATTCGCGCTGCCAGTGGCAAACGTTGCGCGCAACTCGTTGATGGCTGAAATCTGGCTTGCAGCGTGTCTGCGATAGTCCTTGATCTGCACGAGGTTGGTCTCGAGTTCGGACTCGAACGCGGAAAGTTGCTGATCGAGGCGATTCTGGTCAGCGCGTGCCTGGTTCCAGTTGTCCACCTGCAGGCCGATGAACACGCCCAGCACCACGATCGCCAACTCGATGAACACCCCGGTCCAGTGTTGTTGTTTCAGCTGACTGGCGATGCGGCGCAGGATCATCGGATCGGCTCCTTCTGCAAGAAGGCGTCGGAGCGATTCGTTTCTGCATGCGAAAGTGTCACCGACCTTTTCGCCAGAGCCGCGCTTCGCCCGGGCCGCACCGCCGCGAACACGGCGATGAACGCGCTGGTAAGCACGGCCTCGAACAGCAGCATGGCGGTCACCGACCATCGGTCGTGAACGAAGCCGAGCACGATCGGCATGTAGACCAGTGGCACATTGCCGAAGGCATTCAGAAGCGCCGTCTTGCTGGCCACGGCGCCCTCGCCCACCGTCTCGAACTGCAGCGCCGTGAAACTGGTCCATGAAAACCCCAATGCGACGGAATAGGCCAGCGTGCCGGCTACAAAGAACGCGGCCTCACGCGGCAGCGCCGCGAGGAGTAATGCGGCGAGTACCAGCACGATCGCGGTGAAAAGGAACGACACGACGCGGTCGAGATTGCCGACGAACCTGCCATAGATGAAGGCTCCGAACGCGCTGGCGCCAGCCGCGCCCAGCCCGGTGGCCAGCGCCACGGCATCGGCTCCGGCATGCCATTGCGACGCAACCGCAGCCCACCGGAACGACGCCCCACCGACGCCGATCGGGGTGAGGA
>JBAVZT010000541.1:0-1648 GCA_049588955.1 Rhodanobacteraceae bacterium
GCTTAAGGCTGCACAAGAGCTTGGCGCCTCCGCAATAAACGCTCCCCGCATTAGCGCGACGATTCGTGCGATGGAACGGGCTGGCGTGATCCGCACGTTGGCCGAGCCGAACTTGACCGCCATTTCCGGTGAAACGGCAAATTTCCTCGTCGGCGGCGAATTCCCGTATCCAACACCACCCTCAACGGCAGGCGCCGCCCCTGGGTTCGATTTCAAGAAATTCGGCGTCAGCCTGACATTCACGCCGGTTGTATTGTCGGGAGGCCGCATTAGCCTGAAAGTGCTGACTGAAGTCTCGGAACTTTCCCCCGAAAATGGCGTGACAGTGTTGGGAACTACCGTTCCCGGCCTGAAGGTGCGGCGCGCTGAAACCACTTTGGAGCTTCCGTCTGGCGGCTCGATAGCGATGGCCGGCTTGATCCAGCAACAGACCAAGCAGGCGATCAACGGCTTGCCGGGCCTCTTGCAGGTGCCGATTCTTGGGGCGCTGTTCAGGAGCCGCGACTTCGTCAACAACCAGACCGAACTGATGGTGTTGGTGACGCCTTACATCGCCCGCCCCGTAGCGCAGAAAATGCTGTCACGTCCGGATGACGGTTTCGCTGCTGCTATCGATCCGCAAGGGATGCTGCTCGGTCGCCTGAACCGCATCTACGGCGAGAACCGCAGGCTCGATCCGAGTTTGAGCTACCACGGTAAATACGGATTCATCCTCGATTGAGCGGGACCAGGAGACAACCGATGACAGCTTTCCACAGGGCGATCGCCGGCCGTCGCGGTCAAGCGGCGCTACGCCTGTTGGCGGTCGGCGGTCTCGCCGCCATGCTGGCCGGGTGCTACGAAACGGCGCCGGTCGCCCAGATCGAATATCCCAGCGACTATCGTGACCGCCATCCGATCACGTTGAAAGAAGGCGAACACTCCGTCCAGGTCTTCGTCGGCCGCAATCGCGGCGGCCTGACGCCGGAACAGCGCGCCGACGTTGCCTCGTTCGCTCAACTGTGGCGCCACGAGGCGACCAGCGGCATCATTGTCAATGTGCCGCACGGAGGACCCACCGACCGAGCCGCCGCCGACTCGATGCGCGAAATAAATTCGATCCTTGCAGCTTCCGGTGTGCCGCGCCGCGCGATCTATGTGCGCCATTATCGGCCGTCGCGTACGTCGCTCGCCAGCATCACGATCAACTATACGAAACTGGTCGCCCATGCCGGTCCATGCGGCCTGTGGCCCAACGACCTCGGCCCGGCCGGCAGGATCGCATACAACGACAACCTGCCGTACTGGAATCTCGGTTGCGCGACCCAGCGCAATCTCGCCGCCATGGTCGATAATCCAGCCGACCTGGTGCAGCCGCGCGGCGAAACGCCGGTCTTCACCGGGCGTCGCTCGGTCGCGATCGACAAGTACCGCAAGGGCGATAGCCCGTCCGTCAAATATGACGGTTATGACAAGGGTAAGATCAGCGATGTCGGGAAATGATGAAGCACTCTCATGAGCTAGCAGTTGCTGAGAACGAGCCGATGTCGGTAATGCCGGCGGAGACTATTTCCAGCGACGAACAAATCTCACCCGCGCCGCGGGTCTCGATCCAGGCATTTTGCGAGACGGTGGAAACCGCCGCCGCCGTGCAGGCGGCCGGCGAGGA
>JBAVZT010000542.1:0-1925 GCA_049588955.1 Rhodanobacteraceae bacterium
GTTCAGGAACATGACATTGGTGTCGCCGCCGTTCTCCATCGGCGTGTCCAGATGCGCAATCAGGGCGCGCATGCGCAAGCGCGCGCTCTTGGCGCCGGCCAGCAGAATCGAGTTGGTGCGCGTGTCGGCAAACACGCGCGCAGCCTCGCCGTTGGCCTTTGCGGTCTTGTCTTCCGCGAGCAGCGTGAGCGTACGAGCGAGTTCGGCCGCGTTCGCGTGATTCAACGGAATGACTTCGACTTCGGCATCCGAACTGGTGTCGATGCGCCGGATGATGCGCGCCAGGCGATCGACGTTGCTCGCACGATCGGAAACGACCAGGGAATTGGATGCTGCGTGCGCGATGATCTGGCCGCCCTGCGGCATCAACGGGCGCAGAATCGGCACCAGTTCGGTCGCCGAGACGTGCTTGATCGGAATGATCCGCGTGACCGGCTCGTCGCCGTTGATCACCGCGCCGGCTGCTGCAGTCGATCCGTCCTGCTGCGCCACCGCCTCGGGCACGATCTTGATCATGCTGCCCGACGGTACCGCGGCGTAGCCGTGCACACGCAGCACCGACAGAAACACATCGTAGATTTCGTCCGCGCGCATCGGTTGTGAAGAGATCACGGTAACCTTGCCCTGTACATTCGGCGCGACAATGAAATTCTTGCCGGTGATTTCGCTGACCGTGGCGATCAGGGCCTCGATGTCGGCGTCCTTGAGATTCAGCGTGTGGCGCCCATCCGCAGTTGTCGTGTGGATCGGCGCCGGCGCTCGCGCATCGGTCCGGGCCATCAGCGGCGTCATCGCAGCCGCGGCGAGAAACACCGATCCGATCACGCACCATCCAAGACGACTCATTGCTGAAGACCCTGGCTCAAATCCACATTGATTTCGGTCGGTTTGCCGTCGCGCAGGACGCTGACGTTCGCACGGGTACCGTTCTTGAGACTATCCACCACCTCGCGGCCGCGCGCCACCGAATCGATCGGCACCCCATCGACCGCGGTAATCACATCGGTCGTGCGCAGGCCGATCTGGCGCAATATCCCGGCGTCGGCGACGAGTCTGACCCCCGACAGCTTGCCGTTGTCGAGCACCGGCACCAGCTTGACCCGTTCGATCAGCACATCGGGCTTGACCCGCAGCTGGTTCATGGCCTGCTGCCAGTCGGTTGCCGGAGACAGGCCGCGCGGCGGCGACGCGGTCGTCTGCGCAGCCCCGATATGGGACCGAGGCGAAGGTTGCGCTCCCTCACTCGTCGCCGTGCCCGCGACCGGGCGCACGATATCTCCCGGTTTCAGATTCCTGTCGCGCGGCAGCTTGAGCACTTCCTCGGCCCCATCGTGCAGCAACGTGACGCGATCGGGATAGACCTCGGCAAGAGTCACGCCGGAGTCGATCTGCTGCCCGGTGTGAAACGCGCGTTCCTGGCCTTGCCCGGCGTCGATGACCGCGATGCCTGTGCGCGGATCTCGGTTGGCCAGTGTTCCGCGCAACACCAGCGAAAGCGTGGTCGCCGGTGCATTCGGTCCGGCAACGCGCGCATACGGCGTATTGCCGAACAAATGCCACTTGGCGATCGAGACCGCGGCCCGCTCTGCGCCCGTATCCGTTCCGACGCGCGCGGGCGGCGTCCCGAATACGGCATCTCCGCGCGGAATCAGCAGCCATATCAATCGCACCAGCAGCCAAAGGGCGAGCGCGACCAGTACCGCGCAACTGCCCAGAGCCGCCAGTTCCACCGTGCGCGAGCGATCGATATCCGGCAAACGCCACAACATGCGCAAAACACCCTTCGTCCCAAGCGGCAAGCGTAGCAAAGTCAAGCGCGCCGGATACCGGATTCATGCCCCTTGTCGCTGAACCGGTCGCGCCGCCGGTGTCAATGGTTGCGATCAGTTGGACCCGAACAAACGCGCGATGCGCTTCATCAAGCC
>JBAVZT010000543.1:0-4156 GCA_049588955.1 Rhodanobacteraceae bacterium
ACGTTGGCGTGCTCAAACGTCTCGCCGCATTGCGCGATCCGGTCGATCGGTATTTCGATGGAGTCATGGTGATGGTCGAAGACTCTGCGCTGCGACAGAACCGGCTGGCACTACTCGGTCGCGTGCAGAGCCTGTTCTTGCAGGTCGCAGATATTGCGCGTCTCGCCGTCGCCTGAGCGCGCGAATCGGCCGAAATAACAAGCGATACCGGGCGCTTGCATCGCAATTTAGTACCTTGGACTTGCGCCTTCGCCGCGACGCTGCTCAGGGCGAACGGAGTCTTCAGATGGATTCCCGCCAACGCTCGCGCCCCTTGTGCTGCGGTTCGCCGGATATCGAATCGGGTTCGGTGGCGGCAGCGGGAAGCGTCGATTTGCCCTCACCGCGGATCTTCAGTTTCGGTTGCGCGCGCGGCTTGCGCGCCTCGGGCGCCTTGACCTTGAAGACGGTTTCGCTGCTCGCACTGCCGCTACTGAGCTTCAACGTGTATTTGCCGGGCTCGACGTAGAGGCGTTGCCCGAGCCGCACCGCTTCGGCATACGGTGTCTTCGACAGAATCGGTTCGATACCGGCCTTGTCCTTGACCAGTCTCGCCCGTTCTGCAGCCAGTGCGAGATCCCTGTCGACCAGAAGATCCCATTGGTAGCGGTTGACGCCGCGCTTTGCCGCGAGCTTGATTTCGCGCAACGGCCGTTTGTCGCCATCGAGCACGACGAGGGTGGCGTCACCGCTTGCCTTGGCCCAGTAGGCGCCGTCGAGCGTTGGCAGGTAGGGCGTTTCATCGAACCACAAGGACGGCCGTGAATGCCAATCGCGATCGGACCGAACATCCTCGACCGGGAACATCTTGACGTCCTCGTTCTGCACGGCAGGTGTCAATTCCTGCACCGGCAACACATCGATGATCCACGCACTTCGGCCGTGGGTGGCGGCAATCAGCTCACGCTCGCGCGGATGCACGGCCAGATCGTGCACCGGCACGTTGGGCAGGTTCGATTGCAGGCCCTGCCAGGTCGCACCGCGATCGAGCGAGACGTACACACCGCGATCGGTGCCGACGTAGAGCACGTCCGGGTTGACCGTGTCTTCGCGCACGACGTTGATCGGTTCGGCCGGCAGATCCTTGCCGATGTCGGTCCAGTGCCGGCCGCTGTCGTCGGTGCGATACAGGTACGCGCCATCGTCATCGTCGCGATAGCCGTTGAGCGAGACGTAGGCGCGCGCGCTGTCGAAGTGCGACGCCTCGACGCGACTGACCCAGCGCCGCGGCAGCTGGTCGGCAAAGTCCTTCCACCGACCGCCCGCGTCGGTGCTGAGCCAGACATGGCCGTCGTCGGTTCCGACCCATAGCAGGCCGAACTGTTTCGGCGATTCGGACAGCGTGGTGATGGTTCCGTACGGGACATCGCCACGTTTCCTCGTGGTCGTGAGGTCCGGACTGATCGGCTGCCAGGCGTCACCTTGATCAAGCGAGCGATACAGCCGGTCGGTTCCGAAGTACACGACATCCTGATTGTGTTGCGACAGGATAACCGGACTTTCCCAGTTGTAGCGCAGGGTTGGATCGTCGAAGGTCAGCGGGCGCGGGCGCACTTCATGTTTTCCGCCCGGGCCGTTGCGCCGGTAGTGACCGAACTGATAGCCGGTGTAGATGGTCTTGTTGTCGCGCGTGTCGATCGCGCAGTACATGCCGTCGCCGCCACCGACCTCGGTCCAGTGCTGACCCTGGCGCCATTTGGTCCTGCTCGATCCCTTGTAGCTGCCGTTGTCCTGCAGACCGCCGCACACGTTGTACGGGTCGGCCATGTCGTAGGTGATCTGGTAGAACTGTCCGACCGGTTGCGCATCGAGCTTGAGCCAGGTCTTGCCGCCGTCATAGGTCACGTCGATGCCGCCATCGTTGCCGGCGATCATGCGTTTGGGATCGTTCGAGTCGATCATGAGCTCGTGGTAGTCGCCGTGCACGTTCGGACCGTTCAACCCTTGCCAGTTCTTGCCACCGTCGGTTGACTCGATCAGCGGCAGTCCTTCGGCATAGACGTGATCGGGATCGTCGGGTGCGACGCGTACTTGGCCGAAATAGTAGCCGTAGGTGTAATTGACCTCGCGCAATGGCGTGGAGTTGGTCTTGCGCCAGCTGGTGCCGGCGTCGTCCGAGCGGTAAATCTCGAGCTGCTTCACGTCGCTGTCGAACAGCGCGTGTTCGGCCTCATCGAGCTTGGCGGCCAGGCCGGCCGGCGTGATCCTGTCCGACTTCACCATCTCGGTGAGTTTCTTCGCGTCGATCGACGTCGGCAGATCGTAGTTGCGGATGAAGGTCTCGACCTCGTCGGGATCCTGGCGCAGGAACTCCTCCTTGCTCATCGTCTTGAGGCGCTTGGCCGTCAGCGGGCGATCGCCGAGATCCTGCTGGTTCGGCGGCAGCTCCTGCCAGTTGTCGACGCTCGCGTAGATCGTGTCGGGCCGGCTCGGCGCGATCGCGATACCAATGCGACCGACCTTGTCGTGGGTTGGAAACCCGTCGGTCATGCGGGTCCAGTGATCGCCGCCGTCGCTCGACTTGTACAAGCCCGAACCCTTGCCCGCCTCGCGGAAATTCCAGGCATGGCGCTCGCGGTCCCACAGCGCCGCGTAGATCACGTTCGGATCGCGTGGGTCGAGCGCAAGGTCCACGGCGCCCGTCCATGGCGTGTCGCCTTTCAGGATCTGCTGCCAGGACTTGCCCCCGTCGTGCGTTCGATAGACACCGCGCTGGCCACCCTCGCTGTAGAGCTTGCCGAGCGCGGCGACATAGACGGTGCCGGAATCCTTCGGGTCGATCGCGATGCGTGCGATGCGATCGCTTTGATCGAGCCCGGATGGCGCGAACGTCTTGCCGCCATCGTCGGAGCGGAACAAACCCATTCCACCATACGACGACCGTGATGAATTGGCCTCGCCGGTGCCGACCCAGAGCGTCGAAGGATGGTTCGGATCGACCGCGATGGCTCCGGTTGCGAGCGTCGGCAGACGGTCACTGAGCGGTTTGAAGCTCACGCCGTTATTGGCGGTCTTCCACACGCCGCCCGTCGCATAGGCTACGTAGAACGTGTACGGCTTGCCCGGTACCGAGGCGACTTCGACGACGCGGCCACCCTGCACGACGGGCCCGATATCGCGCCAGTCCAGGCCCTTGAACAACGATTTGTCGTCCAGCGCTTCGTGCTGTCGCCACGCGGTCCAGCGGCTGGCGCCCTCGCCCCGATCAGCCGCGACGCCGCCATTTGCGCCAGAGGCCGTGAAGATCAGCGTTGCGACCAGCGTCAGTCGCGACAGAAGTTGCAAACGCCTGGATTGCATGGCGGTTTCCTTAGGTTACCAATGTCAGCACAACAAACTTGGCGCGCCCGCGCCCACCCTGCCGGGGTCACAGGTCACGGCAGATCGAACTCGGTACTGGATGTGCGATCAACCGCGCGAGGCGGCTCGCGATCCGACCATCCAAGAGCAAGCAAGGTCACATCATCATCAGGCGGCGCGCCGCGTGTGTATTCGCTCAATGCAGTCAGTGCCTTGGCGACGATGCGTTGCGGACTATCCGCCTCGTCGACTGCCGCGATCAGTCCAGAGCGGCCGAACGGCACGCCGTCGGCGGCGGATTGCTCAATTGTGCCATCGCTGTGCAGCAGCAGTATCTCGTCGGCGGCAAGATTCAGTGTCTCGGCGGGAAATACCGCGTTCGCCTCGATGCCGAGTGGAATATCGCCGCGCGCCAGCAGAGGCTGTGGCGCAATACCGGGCGCGATGCGCAGAGCGTGGCCGTGGCCGGCATCAACGAAACGGCACTCGCGCAAGGACGCATTGAAAATGCCGAGCCACAAAGTCACGAAACGCCCGCCGCTCGCATGCAGGCACAGGTGCGCATTGAGCCTGGCCACAGCGCGCGCCGGATCGATGTGATGGAAGAGTTCGGCGCGCAGGAACGATTGCACCGAAGCCATTTCGAGCCCGGCGCCGAGCCCGGCACCGCTGACGTCGCCGAGCAGGGCGGCGACGCTGCCGTCGGGCAATGCGAATACGTCGACCACGTCACCCGCGACCTGGCGGCCCGGATGCAGGTGCAGCGCATAGGCGACGCCGGCGAGTTCCGCCACATTGCGCGGCAGCAGGCGACGTT
>JBAVZT010000544.1:0-1670 GCA_049588955.1 Rhodanobacteraceae bacterium
CCCATCGACGTGACCGGCATCCTGTTGCTGGTGATCGGCGTGGGCTGTCTGCAGTTCATGCTCGACAACGGCAACGACAAGGACTGGTTTGCCTCGCCGATGATCGTCGCACTCGGCATGGCCGCCGTGATCAGCCTGGCATTCCTGATCGTGTGGGAGCTGACCGACCAGCATCCGGTGGTCGATCTCTCGCTGTTCCGCAAACCCAACTTCCGTTATGGGACGATCGCGCTTTCACTTGGCTTCTTCGCCTTCTTCGGCATCAACGTGGTATATCCGCTGTGGCTGCAGGTGGTGCTGGGGTACACGGCGACCTGGGCCGGACTGGCCACCGCGCCGGTCGGAATCATTGCACTCGTGCTGATGCCGTTCATCGGTGCCAACATGCGCAGACTGAACTTGCGCGCGCTGACCACGTTCGCGTTTCTGGTGTTTGCATTCACCTCGTTCTGGTTTTCCCATTTCACTACCGACGCCTCCTTCGGCCAGCTGGTCATGCCGCGCCTCGTGCAGGGATTCGGTGTCGCCTGCTTCTTCGTACCGCTCAACCAGATCCTGCTGTCCGGCCTCAAACCCGGGGAAGTCGCCAACGCATCCGGTTTGTCCAATTTCTTCCGAACCATCGCCGGCAGCATATCAACCGCGGTAACGGTGACCTTGTGGCAACATCGCGGCGATTATCACCACGCGATCCTCGCCGAGAACGTACGTGCGGCGAGTCCCGGCACGACACACTATCTTGACCTGCTCTCGCGTATGCACGTTCCGGCCTTGCCGGGTTATGCGGCGCTCGATCAGATCCTCAATCGTCAGGCGCTGACGCTGGCGGTCAACGATGTATTCTGGTTGTTCGGGATCGTGTTTGTGCTCATCATCGGCGCTATCTGGCTGACCAGGCCGCCATTCACCAACATTGCCGCAGAAGGACATGCTTGAGCGTGCACTGCATACCACGCGAGGAAAGACAACGAGTGGGTGACCGGCGTGTCGCGGCCCCGGTCGGTCTGCCCGCCGCGAGCCGTGCGTCCACACCTGGACGGCCAGTCCTGAGCCGGCGCCATAAGGATCATCGGTGAAAGACAACCTGGTGGATCTTCCGCCTCGCGCGCGGAAAATCAGAGTCGGATTGCTGCTGGACGATTTTTCGACTTCGTCCTGGGCCTGGCTGATGATTCGGCAGATCCAGTCGAGCGACTACGCGCAAGTATGCCTGGTCGTCGCGAACACGACCGACACCGCATCAATGCCAAAGGGCAACGGGATTGTTGCCAGACTTTTCCGCAACCGCGGGAAAATCATCCGGGTCGCGACACGCAAGCTGCTCGAGATGGCCTATGGCGCTCTGATCGAGCGCAAGGCTCTTCTGGCCGATTCCGACGAGAAACGCGACCTCAAGGAACTGCTGGCCGGAGTGCCGGTGATGGATGCCCGCCCGGTGCGTCGCAAGTGGTCCGAGCGATACTCGACCGAGGATCTTGGCCGCATCCGGGAATTCAGCCCGGACCTGCTGGTCCGCATGGGTTCCCGGATCCTGAAGGGGGGCATCCTTGACGTTGCACGATATGGTGTCTGGTCGTATCACCATGCCGACAACCTCATCAATCGCGGTGGTCCGGCCGGTTTCTGGGAGTCGATGCTGGGGCGTCCCGAGACCGGTTGCATTGTGCAAA
>JBAVZT010000545.1:0-3354 GCA_049588955.1 Rhodanobacteraceae bacterium
CCGCGGTGCTGCGCGCCCCGGCCGGCATGCTGGCAAAGGCCGCGACCTGGCCCGACGATCCGGATTCGCGTGAGGCGATCGCGCTCGGCCTAGGGCGTCTTGCACGGGGCGACACCGATGCGGCCGAGACCCTGTGGGCCACGCTCGAGGACCATTTCAAGTTCGACACCGGGCAGAAGAACCATGTGCTGCATGCGCTGGCCCTGTATCGGGCCGCCTCGTATGCGCCGAATGCGCTGGCTCGGCTCAAGGCATTGCCGCCGGGTGCGAACCGGGACGACACGCGTGCCTGGCGCGTGCGCGTCGCACTGGCTTCTGCGGACTGGGGCGAGGCGCTGAGCGCGCTCGATGCGCTCGGCAGCGAACAAAAAGCCGATACGCGCTGGCGTTACCTGCGCGCGCGCGTGCTGATGAAGGCCGGACGCAAGGCCGAAGCCGAGCCGATTCTGGCTGAACTCGCACGCGAGCCCGACTATTACGGCTTCCTCGCGGCGGACCGGCTGTCGCTGCCGTATGCGCTATGCCCCGATACGCTGGCGACCGACGCGAAAGTCGAGGCCGCGCTCGCGCGGCAGCCCGATCTTGAGCGCGCATTCGAGTTCTACGCCCTCGACATGCTGCCGAACGCGCGTCGCGAATGGGAATTCGCGATCGAGAGACTCGATGCCGATCAACGCCGCATCGCTGCCGACTACGCTTATCGGCGTGGCTGGTACGATCGCGCCGTGTTCGCCTACTCGGCCGATCCGGATACGCGCCAACTTTATCGGCAGCGCTTCCCGCTGGCGATGAAACCGCAAGTGATACGCTCGGCGCGCCAGGCCGGCATCGATCCGGCTTGGGCCTACGCGATCATTCGTGCCGAGAGCGCCTGGATGACCGACGCGCATTCGGGGGCCGACGCCTACGGCCTGATGCAATTGCTGCCGACGGTAGCGAGACAACTTGCGCGCACCGACAAGCTTTCCTATGCCGGTCCGCGCGATCTGTTCGATCCCTCATTCAATGTGAATCTCGGGACACGCTACCTTGCCCGCATGGCCGAAGGTTACGACGGCAGTCCCTGGCTTGCCAGCGCGGCCTACAATGCCGGCAAGCGACCGGTCGGTCGCTGGATCGACGAACGCGAAAGTCTCGATCCGGATCTGTTCATCGAAACCATCCCGTATCACGAAACCCGCGATTACGTGTCGCGCGTGCTCGCTTTCAGTGTGGTCTACGACTGGCGTCTCAACGACAACGTGGTGCCTCTGGCAGCGCGCATGCCCCGCATCGGCCAGAGTTATCATGCACCGACGGACGCGTCACCGCGCAAGGCCGTGATGTGTCCGGTGCCCGCCGCGGAGTCGTCGGGCGAGCCGGTCGCCAACCAGCCGGCGCGTTGAGCGGATGATCCGGACGTACCCGCGTCGCGCGATACTGTGGAACTGGAGCAGCGGAGCCCGGTCATGAAACCACAGCGCATCGTGATACTCGGCGGCACCGGATTCGTTGGCCGCCGCCTGGTGCAGCGACTGGTCGAAGACGGTCACAGCGTCCGCGTGCTGTCGCGCAATCGCGAAAGGCATCGCGAACTTGGCATCCTGCCGCGTGTCCGCCTGGTCAATGCGGATGTGCACGAAGACTTGCTTGCGCGACATCTGCGCAATGCCGATTGCGCGATCAATCTGGTCGGCATCTTGAACGAGCGCGGTTCCGATGGCGCGGGTTTTCGCAGGGCCCATGTCGATTTGACCGCCAAGCTCATTGCCGCATGTCGCATCGCGGGTGTTCGGCGCCTGCTGCAGATGAGTGCGTTGCGCGCCGGCGAGGGCACCAGTCATTACCTTCAGACCCGCGGCGAGGCCGACGAACTGGTCCGCAACTGCTCACTGTCATGGACGATCTTCCGTCCGTCGGTAATCTTCGGCCCGGGCGACGGACTGTTCTGCCGTTTCGCGAAATTGCTGCGCTTTGTCCCGGTGCTTCCGCTGGCGCGTGCGCGTGCACGATTCGCTCCGGTGTATGTCGGCGATGTTGCCGAGGCGTTTGCGCGTGCGCTGGTGCATCCGGATACCAGCGGACATATCTACGAATTGGCCGGTCCGCGCGCGCTCAGGCTTGGCGAGATCGTGAGCTGGACAGCCGGACTGATCGGCAAGCGCCGCTGGATCGTTCCGTTGCCGGACGTCCTCGGATATTTGCAGGCGTGTGTCGGCGAGTGGCTGCCGGGCAAACCGATCTCGCGCGACAATTTCCGCTCGCTCAAGCTCGATTCCGTCAGCGACGAAGACGGGCTTGCTTCGCTCGGGATCGTTGCGACGCCGATGGAAGTCGTCGTGCCGTCGCTGTTCGCGTCGGCCGGCCAACGCCAGGCGCGCTACGACGCCAACCGCGAACAGCATCAGCGCTGACGTCACGCCGCAGCGCGCAACCCGAAAACCGTTGATTCAGAGCGCGCGCGAAGGGCCGAAGTCGAAGAGCCCGCGGCAGAACGCTTCGACTTGGCGCCCGCTGCGCTACGCTCACGGCTGACGGCGAGAGATTGCGACGAAATCCAGCGCAATGGCTCTGGCACAATGCCCGCATGCGTATCTATCTGGTCGGTGGTGCGGTGCGTGATCGATTGCTCGGACGATCGGTGAGCGACCGCGACTACGTGGTGGTCGGTGCGACGCCGCAGGACATGTTGCATCTGGGCTATCGCCCGATCGGCAAGGACTTTCCGGTTTTTCTGCACCCCGACACCCAAGAGGAGTACGCGCTGGCGCGAACGGAGCGCAAGAGCGGACGCGGCTATCACGGGTTCGTGTTCCGGACCGATCCGACCGTGACACTGGAGCAGGATCTCACGCGCCGCGACCTGACCATCAATGCGATGGCCGAGGATGCCGATGGCGGTCTGATCGATCCGTTCGGTGGCGCACGCGATCTCGAGAAACGCGTGCTCCGTCATGTCGCGCCCGCATTCGCCGAAGACCCGGTACGCGTGCTGCGGGTCGCTCGTTTCGCGGCGCGCTATGCGCCACTCGGATTTCGTGTGGCCGACGAAACACTCGCCTTGATGCGAAAGATGGTCGCGGACGGCGAGATCGATCACCTTGTCGCCGAGCGCGTCTGGGCCGAGACACGCAGGGCGCTTTCGGAACCACGGCCTTCGGCGTTCCTGCAAACCTTGCGCGCCTGTGGCGCATTGGCTGTGCTGTTCCCCGAAGTCGATGCGTTGTATGGGGTGCCGCAGTCGCAAAAGCACCATCCTGAAGTCGATACCGGTGTGCATCTGGAACTCGTGCTCGACATGGCCGCGCGCATCGCGCCCGGCGATGACCTGGTCGGTTTCTGCGCGCTGACGCACGATCTCGGCAAGGCGCTGAC
>JBAVZT010000546.1:0-1584 GCA_049588955.1 Rhodanobacteraceae bacterium
CACGTCGAACAGATTCGGGCGCTCGAACGCGGCGAACTCGTCGCCGTCTGCGATCAGGAACCCTTGATGGCCGAGCAGCTTGGCGTGCGCATGAACATCGCCGCGCGCTATACCGATCTGACCGGCATGCTCGATGACGCGCGGCTGGATGTCCTGCACATCGCAACGCCGCCCGCCTCGCATGTCACGATCGCCTGCGCGGCAATGGATGCGGGCTGTCATGTGTTCGTCGAGAAACCGTTCGCCCCGACTGCCGCCGATGCAAAGGTCATACTCGACTGCGCGCAACGCACCGGACGCCGCCTCAGCGTCAATTATCTCTACAACTTCGAACCTCCCGCGCTCGAGTTGCAGACGCTGCTGGACAACAACGCGCTTGGCGAAATCGTGCATCTGGATACCGGCTACGGTTACAACCTCGCCGGTGATTACGGCATGGCCGTCATGGCCGATCCCGAGCACTGGGTGCACCGCTTGCCGGGCAAGCTGTTTCACAACGTGCTTGATCATGTGCTGGCAAAGCTCGTTGCACATTTCGACGACGAGTTCTCGGTGGACGTTGTCTCGTTTCGGCGCCGTCCGCCCAGCGACAACGCGATCGTCGACGCGATGCCCGACGAGTTGCGCTTTCTCATACGCAGCGGCAAGGTGACTGCGTCCGGATTGGTCAGCGCGCATGCACGACCGGTCGCACAGACGCTGAAGGTATTCGGTACGCTCGACACGGTCGAACTCGACTACACGACGCGGACGCTGGTAAGAAGCGCGCGTCAAACCCAGCAGACCGCGCTCGGCCGCGTGTTGCCGGCCTGGACCCAGGCGCGACGGTACGCCGGCAACGGCTGGCGCAATCTCGGCCGCTTTCGACGCCACCAGTTTCATTACTTTGAGTGCATGCGGGTTTTGCTCGCGCGCTTCTACGACGCGGTCGAAGAGCGCGGGCCGGATCCGATTCCGCACGACCAGATTCTGCGAGTCGCCCGGCTGATCGATCGGATCGTTGAAGGCATGGAAGCAACGACATGACAACCCTCGTAACCGGCGCGGGCGGTTTTCTTGGAACGCACATTTGCGAAAGCCTGCTCGACGCCGGCTGCAATGATCTGCGCATGCATTTTCGCGGCGAGGCGCCGGTCGGTCGCGTTGCGGCACTTCAAGCGCGCTATCCGCACGCGCGCATCGCGACGGCAAGCGGCAACCTGCTCGGGCGCGGCAAGCTCGCCGCGCTGGTCGCGAATACCGACTGCATCGTGCACGCCGCGGCAGCCCTGCGTGGCTCGACCGCAGACATGTTCGCAAACACCGTCGTCGGCACGCGCAACCTGCTCGAAGCCGCGTGCGTCGCAAGCGTTCGACGCATCGTTTTGATCAGCTCATTCTCGGTCTATCGCACCGAATCGTTGCCCAGCGGTGCATTGCACGACGAGTCGCTGGAAGTCGAAGCGGTGGGTGCCGACAAGGGAGCCTATGCCTATGCGAAGACACGTCAGGAACATCTTTTCGAAGAGTTCCGTCAGCGTTTCAACTTTGAATCGGCAGTACTGCGCCCGGGCGTGATCTACGGCCCCGGTGGCAGTCCATTCT
>JBAVZT010000547.1:0-6700 GCA_049588955.1 Rhodanobacteraceae bacterium
GGGGAATGTGACGCATCCGGCTTGACGCAAATATACGTGTATGTACACTTATTCGCGATGGTCGCCGCAGCCGAAATCCGCGAAACCACGCAATGCCTGTGCCTGGCCTCGCGGCGCGCCGCGCGCACGATCACGCGCCGTTTCGATCGCGAATTGCGCGCACACGGACTGCGCGCGACCCAGTTCACGCTGCTTTCGGCGCTGCATGTCGCAGGGCCGCTGCCGATCGGTGCACTGGCCGAACTGCTCAGCTCCGAGCGCACGACCGTGACGCGCAATCTCGCGTTGGTCGAACGACATGGTTTCGTCACGGTTCGCGCGGATCCTGCCGATGCGCGCTCGCGCATTGCGGCCATCACCTCGAAAGGCTCACGCGCCCTGCGCGGCGCGATGACCACCTGGCGCCGCGTGCAATCCGAGCTCACCGCGACGATCGGCACGCAAACCGCCGATCGCCTGCGTCAACTCGCCGGCGGCCCCTGCGTTGCCGGCGCGCATACCCGTTCCCGGAAACCTGAGGGTCGCCCCGCATGAAACTCTACTATTCCGATGTCCTTTCCGCGCACAAGGCTTGCGCGGTCGCGAAATATCTCGCCGCACCGGTCCAGTTCGTATACGTCGATCTCGGCAAGGGCGAGCAACGCGCGCCCGATTACGTCGCGCTCAACCCGAACGCGAAAGTGCCGACGCTGGTCGACGGTCAGCGCGTGATCTGGGAAGCCGACGCGATCATGTGCCATCTCGCCGCTCGCGCCGGTTCGGACCTGTGGCCCGACGATCAGCGCCAGATCGACGTGATCCGCTGGTTCAGCTGGAACCACCAGCATTTCACGCGCGCGGGCGGCGCGTTGTTCTTCGAGTACATCATAAAGGAACGCTTCAACCTTGGGCCGCCGGATGCAGCCGAGGTCGAGTCTGCTCTCGAAAATTTCAGGCGCTTCGCTGCGATACTCGATGCGCATCTCGAGAAACACGACTGGCTGGTCGGCGACGCGCTGACCGTCGCCGATTTTGCGGTCGCAGTCAGTTTGCCTCATGCCGAGCGCGCGCGTATTCCGCTCGCGGAGTTTCCCGCGGTTCAGCGCTGGCATGGTCGCCTGAACGAGATTGACGCCTGGCGCAACCCGTTTCCGGATCCGGTGAAGCGCGCCTGACGCGTCGGGTTGCGGCAGTTCGCGTCACCCAAACCTGCCGTCGTTTTTTTACAGCCGAGGAGTGATCATGAAACTGATTCCCTATCTTTTCTTCGATGGCGAGTGCCGGGTGGCCTTCGAGTTCTACGCAGAGTGCCTGCGCGGCAAGATCGAAATGGTCAGCAAGGCGGGCGACGCACCGGGCGGCGAATCGATGCCGGCCGCCGCGCGCGAACGCATCATGCACGTGCGTCTTGCGGTCGGCGGCCAGACGCTGATGGGCAGCGACTGGATGGCCGATCGGCCATTCGAACGCCCGCAGGGGTTTTCGGTTTCGCTCGACGTCGAAAGCGTGGCCGAAGCCGAGCGGATCTTCGCCGCATTCGCTGAAGACGGCACGGTCCGCATGCCACTCGAGAAGACATTCTTCGCCGAGCGCTTCGGCATGCTGGTCGACCGCTTCGGCATTTCGTGGATGATCAACTGCGACAACCAGACCTGATGAACGGAGGTAACGCGATGAACGGACTTTCGCGCGTCGTTTCACACGACGAATGGGCCACCGCACGCGACGCGCTGCTGGTCAGGGAAAAGGAACTGATGCGCGCGCACGATGCGCTGGCGGCCGAGCGCCGCCGGCTGCCGATGGTGCGCATCGACAAGGATTATGTGTTCGACGCGCCGGACGGCAAGCGCAGCCTCGGCGACCTGTTCGACGGACGCCGGCAACTGCTGCTGTATCACTTCATGTTCGCGCCCGACGTGCACGGCTGGCCGGATGCAGGCTGCCCGGGTTGTTCGATGTTCGTCGACAACCTCGGGCATCCGGCTCACCTCAATGCGCGCGACACCACGCTCGTGCTGGTCTCGCGTGCGCCGCTCGCAAACATCGGGGCCTACAGAAAACGCATGGGATGGACGCAACCCTGGGTGTCGTCGGCCGGCACCGAGTTCAATCGCGATTTCGGCGTTGCGAGGGACGATGGCGAGACCTTCGGCCTCAGCGTGTTCCTGCGCGACGGAAATGACATCTACCGCACGTATTTCACGAACCTGCGCGGCATCGAGGCGCTCGGAACGAACTGGTCGCTGCTCGACCTGACGCCGCTCGGCCGCCAGGAACTCTGGGAAGACACACCCGCTGGCCGGCCGCAAAGCGAGCCCTATTCCTGGTGGCGCCGCCACGATGAATACGCCTGATTCGACTCGCGGCCGCACAATCCCGCTGGCGCGGGCCACGCCCCCCGCTTGCGATGCCCGAGAGCCTGCGCATCGATTCGCGGCATATGTCGATTCCGCGCATACCCGTTCGTCGCATCGACAAGCGCACGGATTCAAGCGCCCCGATCGGCCGGATGGCGGCCGCCCCTGAATATTGCGACGGAGACACGACGATGCGATCCCTGCTGTTCCTTGCCCTGGCGCTGAGCGGCGCCGCCACAGCCACCCCGGTCAGCTACACGATCGATCCGGACCACACCTATCCGAGCTTCGATGCCGACCACATGGGTCTTTCGGTCTGGCGCGGCAAGTTCAATCACACCAGCGGAAAAATCACGCTCGATCGTGCGGCGCAAACCGGCGACGTCGACGTCACGGTCGATGTCGCGAGCATCGACTTCGGCAACGACGCGCTCAACCAGGTCATCGTCAAGGCGAACGGACCGATGTGCAAGGACGCCTGCGGCCTGTTCGACGCGGCGCGCTATCCGCAGGCGACCTATCGTGGCACGCTCGAACGCTTTGTCGACGGCGCACCGACGCGCGTGGCCGGAAAGCTGACGCTGCACGGCGTGACGCGTCCGCTCGATCTTGCGATCGACTCGTTCAAATGCATTCCCGATTTCATGCTCAAACCGCGCGAGCGCTGCGGTGCCGACGTGCACGCGACATTGAATCGTGACGATTACGGCATCGACGACGGCAAATCCTTCGGCATCAAGATGGGCGTGACCCTGCACATCCAGGTCGAAGCAGTCGAAGATGTCGCGCCCGCCTCCGCCGCGTCGAAATCGCAGTAGGCCAGTCGATCGCACGCCTTCCCCTCAGCGAGAACCGCACCATGTCGCTCACGCTCTACCTGCACCCGCTGGCCTCGTACTGCCACAAGGTACTGATCGCGCTGTACGAGAACGCGACGCCGTTTCAGCCGCGCGTCATCGATCTCGGCAACGCGGAATCGCGCGCGGAACTGCTCGCCGTGTGGCCGATCGGCAAGTTCCCGGTGCTGCGCGACGAGGCGCGTGAGCGCACGGTTCCCGAATCGAGCACGATCATCGAATACCTTGCGCAGTATTACGCGGGACCGATCGAACTGGTGCCGGGCGACGCGGACTCCGCGCGCCAGACGCGCCTTCGTGACCGCTTCTTCGATCTCCATGTGTCCGAACCGATGCAGAAGATCGTCGGCGACCGCCTGCGCCCGGCCGACAGCCACGATCCGTTCGGCGTCGAGCGCGCGCGCGAGCACTTGCGGACCGCGTGTGAACTCATCGACGACGACATGAAGACACGTACCTGGGCGATGGGCGAGGCGTTCACGATGGCCGACTGCGCGGCCGCACCTGCCCTGTTCTATGCCGACGAGGTACAGCCGCTCGCGAAGGGTTGGCCGAACGCGAAAGCGTATCTCGATCGTCTCACCCAGCGCGCGTCGTATGCGCGCGTGCTCGCCGAAGCCGGGCCGTATTTTCATCTGTTCCCGCAATGAACCGGATCATCGGTGCGATCGCGTCTTCTTCCGGCACGCGAATGGGCGCCCCTGATCTCTTGAACAACGAACGAAGCGAGGTGACCCCATGAATTACGTCGATGGTTTCGTGGTGCCGGTGCCAAAGAAGAATCTCCCGGCCTACCTGCGCATGGCGCGCCGATGCGGCAAGGTCTGGCGCGAACACGGAGCGCTCGCATTCCACGAATGCGTCGGCGACGACGTCAAGCCCGGCAAACTCACCTCGTTTCCGCAAGCCGTGAAGCTCAAGCCGGGCGAGGTCGTGGTGTTCTCGTGGATCGTGTGCAAGTCGCGCGCCCAGCGCGACCGCATCAACAAGAAGGTCATGGCGGACCCCCGTCTCGCCGATCTCATGGACCCGAAGCGCCTGCCGTTCGACGGCAAGCGCCTGATCTACGGCGGCTTCAAGGAAGTGGTCGACGTCTCCTAGACCTGCCGGCCGCTTTCACGCATCAACTGGTCAAAGCGGTCCCAGCTCAATCGACGGCGATAGACCTTGTTGGTCGGGCGCCATTCCACCGCGCCTTTCGACACCAGCAGCGTGCCGAAACGCACGCCGTCCTTCTTGACCACGAACTCGATGTCCTCCCGGCCGAGCACCCGCTCGGGAACGCGGAACGTGACCTTGTGCGCCATGGTTGTCTCCTTGCCGTTCCGCGAAATCCGCGGAAATGTCCGGGTGATACCTGCCTGTTTCAAGCCTGGTAAACGCGCGCAGAGCGCGCTCGAACGTTTCGACTGGTTGATCGGACATTGGATCGCGCGCGATCGGTGCTTCTCAGGCGAACGGATTCACCCCGATCAGCCAGAGGTGCAACCAGAACGCGAACGCAGCCCATGCCGCAATGCCAACCAGCAAGGCCAGTCCGTCTCCCGCAATTGTGCCGGCCGGATACGTCGCGCCGAGGCGACGATCGCGCCGCCGCGAGACGGCGAAGTCGACGATCGCCCACGCGAGGAACGCGCCAAACAGGATCACATCGTGAAGAAAACCAATCGCGAGCAGATGTCCGAACGCCCACACCTTGACGCCCGCGAGCATCGGATGACCGATCTTCGACTTCAGATGGTTGCGGGGCACGTATGCCGCAACAACCAGCACGAATGCGATCAGCGTGAACAACGCATTGAGATGTCGTAACCAGGCCGGCGGCGCATACAGCAGTACCGGATGCTGCCGCGCCAGCCCGAACCCAACCACGATCAGCACGAAACCGATGATCGACACCAGCGCATACAAGCCTTTCCACGGACCTTCGCCGAGTCGCGCGATCATGCGAGCGCGCCAGCCATCAGCAAAGATGCGCAGCGAATGCGCGCCGAGAAAGACGATCAAGCCGAGGATCAGGATTGGCATGGCATTGGCCCGTTCAAATCAGATGGTCGCGCGCATTACTAAGGGGGTGTGAACATCCTGCTACGGCGCGCCGATGAAATCCATCTTGCCGAGATCGGCGCCGGCGACGCGCAGGATGTCGTAGGCCGTGGTGCAGTGGAAAAACAGATTCGGCAGGCTGAAACCGAGGAGGTAATCGAGACCGGTAAAGTCCATCTCGCCGTTGCGCATCTTGAGGTGGATATTGCGCTTCTCGCTGCCGTCGATCTGCTCGCGCGTGAAGGTCTTGATATAGGCGATGGCGGAATCGATGCGCGCATACGCGTCGGCCAGCGTGGTTTCGTTGTCCTCGAACGATTTCGGTTCGACTCCGGCCAGCCGCGCCGCGCCGCGCGCACCCATGTCGCACGCAATCTGGATCTGCTTGATCAGCGGCAGCATGTCGAACACCAGGCGCTGTTGCAGCAGCGCGTCGGGCTCCATGCTCTTTGCCTGCGCGAGCGCTTCACCCTTCTTCAGAACGTTGGAGAGATTGGTCAGTGCGCGTACGAAAACCGGGACGGACGCGGAATACATGGAAATGCTCATGGTGAAGCTCCTTGGGGGAAAAAGCAGGCAAAGTGTGCGCGTTGAGATGCGGCGGCGCCATCGCGATTTCAATGGTGAGCGAATTTCCCCCGAGTGGGGCGAGTCACTGGTAGCACGTGCCGACTTCGCGTACTTCGACGGTCGCCCACTCGGCGGCGGGACATTCGGCCGCGATCGCGGCCGCCTCGTCACGGCTCGCGCAGTCGATCAGGAAGTAGCCGCCGACCATCTCCTTGGTTTCGGCGAACGGGCCGTCGAGCATTCGGCGTTTGCCGGCGCGCACTTCGACGCGCACGCCTTCGCCGTCGGACTTTAGCGCGTCGGCGCCGAGCAGCAGGCCGCGCGCCTTCAAGTCGTCGGCGTAGCTCAGCATGCGTGCGTACACCTCGCGTCCTTGTTCGAGCGAACGTTCGCGCCGTTGCCCGCGCGGTTCCACGATCAGCAGCATGTAGGTCATCGGATTTCCCTGGACGTGCGGTTGGCGGTTGGGCGAGCGGTGAGGAGCGCTCAGCGAATGCTCGCGGAAGTCGACGCGCTCGCGCTGCTTTCCGCGCGAGCGCGCAGCAACTCGCGTTCGCGCGCGTTCTGCGAGAGTGCGGCGGCACGTTCGAACTCGCGTTGCGCTTCATCGTAACGACCGAGCCGGTGCAGGAAATCGCCGCGCACGCTCGGTAACAGATGGTAGTCTGCGAGTGCGTGCTCCCCGGCGAGCGCATCCACACGCTCGAGGCCGACGGCGGGTCCAAACGCCATCGCTTCCGCGACCGCACGATTGAGTTCGACGACCGGCGACGGCGCGATCTCGGCGAGCATCGCATACAGGGCCGCGATGCGCGTCCAGTCGGTCGCGTCGGCGGTCAGCGCGCGTGCGTGACAAGCCGCAATCGCGGCTTGCAGCGCATAGGGGCCGAG
>JBAVZT010000548.1:0-10465 GCA_049588955.1 Rhodanobacteraceae bacterium
CCGACGAGCGCGTGCTGCCGATCATCGGCGATTGCTTCGACAAGGCGCGGTTTCCGACCGAACTGATCCCGGAAATGGCCGCGCTCGGCCTGCTCGGCTCGTCCTTGCCCGAGGAATACGGCTGCGCCGGCATGAACGGGGTCAGCTACGGCCTGGTCTGCCAGGAACTCGAGCGCGGCGATTCCGGCATTCGCAGCTTCGCCTCGGTGCAGTCGTCGCTGTGCATGTATCCGATCCATGCGTATGGTACCGAGGAGCAGCGCAAACGCTGGTTGCCCGACATGGCGAAAGGCGAGGTCATCGGTTGCTTCGGCCTGACCGAACCGCAAGGCGGGTCCGATCCCGCCAACATGAAGACGAACGCGAGGAAGGACGGCGCCGACTGGCTGCTCAACGGCGCCAAGATGTGGATCACCAACGGCAATCTTGCACAGATCGCGATCGTCTGGGCGAAAACCGACGCGGGCATTCAGGGTTTCGTGGTGGAAAAGGGCATGCCCGGCTACAGCGCGCAGGAAATCCACAAGAAGATGAGCCTGCGCGCGTCGGTTACTTCGGCGCTTTACTTCGACAACGTGCGTGTGCCGGAAGCGAATCGGCTGCCGAACGTCGTGGGGTTGAAGGGGCCGCTTGGTTGCCTGACGCAGGCGCGCTACGGCATCACCTGGGGCCCGATTGGCGCGGCGATCGCGTGCTTTCGCGAGGCCAACGCGTATGCGCAAGAGCGCATTCTGTTCGAAAAGCCGATCGCGTCGAAACAGTTGATCCAGTTGAAACTTGCCGACATGGCGCGGCGCATCACGCTGGCGCAGCTTTTGTCGCTGCGGCTCGGGCGACTCAAGGATGCCGGCAACATGCAACCGACCCAGGTATCGCTCGCGAAGTGGAACAACGTGCGCATGGCGATCGATATCGCGCGCGAGGCGCGCGATATCCTCGGCGGCGCCGGCATCACCACCGAACACTGTCCGATCCGCCATGCATTGAACCTGGAATCGGTCATTACCTACGAGGGGACCGAGTCCGTGCACCAGCTCGTGGTCGGGCGCGAAGTCACCGGCATCAACGCGTTCTGAGCGGCCCACGCGGGCCGTCGGCATGAGACCATCCACCCTGACACGGCGTTGACCGAGCATTTGAGGACGGCGGCTCGATGAGCGGACCCTTGCGATTGCCCGACATTTCGATCGAGACCGATCGCCTGTTGCTGCGGCTGCCGATGCGCGAGGATTTCGAGGGCTGGGCCGCGTTCATGGCCGACCAGGAAGCGACGCGCTTTCTCGGCGGTGTCCAGGTGCGTGAAGTCGCCTGGCGCGGATTCGTTGCGATGGTCGGGGCATGGGCGATTCAGGGGTTCGCGATGTTTTCGGTGATCGAGAAAGCCAGCGGGCGCTGGATCGGACGGCTCGGCCCGTGGATGCCGGAGGGTTGGCCCGGGACCGAAGTCGGCTGGAGTCTCGTGCGTGACGTCTGGGGCAAGGGTTACGCGACCGAGGGATCGACCGCCGCGATCGACTGGGCGTTCGCGAATCTCGGCTGGAGCGAAGTGATCCACACGATTGCGCCGGACAATCTCGCCTCGCAGGCGGTCGCGCGCAAACTCGGCTCGTCCGTGCGCGGCCCGACGCACATGCCGCCGCCGTTCGAGGATGTCGTGATCAATGTCTGGGGACAGACGCGCGAGCAATGGTTTGCGCGGCGCGCAACAAAGGAGCCCGCGGCGTGATCACGGTTTACGGCAATTCGTTGTCGGGCAACTGCCACAAGCTGCGCCTGTTGCTGGCACAGATCGAGCGACCTTTCCGCTGGGTCGAAGTCGACAGCGCGCATGGAGCTACCCGGACGAAAGAGTTTCTTGCGAAGCACCCGAACGGCAAGGTGCCCGTGATCGAACGCGAAGATGGCGCGGTGCTGTCCGAATCGAACGCGATCCTTTGCTGGCTCGCCGACGGCACGCGCTTTTTTGCCGGCGATGCCTGGCAGCGCGCGCAAACGCTGGCCTGGATGTTTTTCGAGCAATACAGTCACGAACCGTACATCGCGGTCGCGCGTTTCATCTGCGGCTGGACCGCGCTCGACAGTCCGCGCCGGGCGGACTTGCCGCGGCTGCGCGAACAGGGATATCAGGCGTTGCGGGTGATGGAATTGCATTTGATCGGAAACCCCTGGTTCAGCGGCAACCAATACGGAATAGCCGACATCGCCTTGTTTGCCTACACCCATTGCGCCGGCGATGGCGGCTTCCATCTCGCTGCATATCCGGCATTGCGCGACTGGCTCGAACGCGTCCGCAGACAACCCGGTTTCGTGCCGATGGCGCCGCTCGCACACGAGAATCTCGCCTTGATCGCGAATTCGGGATAAAACCCGCCGCAACCGATCGCCCCACATCCGCTCATGACCGACATCTCCAGCGCGGCACCCGCCCGACATCGAAACGTCAATCGTGCCGAAGTCGTCGATCAGAACTTCAGCGAGTTCGTGCGCAACTGGGCGGGTACGCCAGGCATTGCGCCGGTCGACAACGCGCCGGTGCTGCCCGGCAGCCAGTGCACGGTGCGCGACTTCTCCGAGATGTTCGAATCGCAGCTGGTCTCGCGCCATCTCGACTTGATGGCGCGCGCTTTGCGCGTCCAGAACAAGGTGTTCTACACCATCGGATCGTCCGGCCACGAAGGCAACGCGATGGTGGCGCGGCTGACGCGCTACACCGACCCGGCCTTCCTGCACTATCGTTCCGGCGCGTTCATGGCCGAACGCTTTCGCAAGCTCCCCGGAATGGATCCGGTAATGGATGCGGCGCTGTCTTTTGCGGCCAGTCGCGACGACGCGATATCCGGCGGTCGTCACAAGGTCTGGGGATCGAAACCGCTTTGGGTGCTCCCGCAGACTTCGACCATTGCATCGCATCTGCCCAAGGCTTTCGGCACCGCGATCGCAATCGAGCGCGCGCCGCGCATCGGTCATGCGTTGCCGATACCGCGCGATTCGATCGTGATCTGTTCGTTCGGCGACGCATCGACCAACCATGCGACTGCGCAGACGGCATTCAATGCCGCGCAATGGACCGCGTATCAGCGCTTGCCGGCACCGATCCTGTTCGTCTGCGAGGATAACGGAATCGGCATTTCGGTCAAGACGCCGGACGGCTGGATCGCGAATGCGTTTTCGCGCCGGGAAGGACTCGACTACTTCTACGCAAACGGACTCGACCTGGCCGAAGGGTACGCACAGGTCGCGCGCGCGGTGCAGCATTGCCGGTCGACGCGTCGGGCGACGTTCCTGCATCTGCGCACGACACGGCTGATGGGGCATGCGGGTACCGATTTCGAGATCGAGTGGCGCACGATCGAGGAGTTGATGGCGCTGGAAGCGACCGATCCGTTGCTGCGGTCGGCTTCGATCGCGCTCGATGCGGGTGTGATCGGCGCGGATGCGCTGCTGACGAAATACGAGTCGGTGCGTGCGCGCTGCGCCGACGCCGCAACCGAAGCCGACCGCCGTCCCAAGCTGATCCGTGTCGCCGATGTCACCAGGCCGCTGGCGCCTTTCACGCCGGACGCGGTGGCTGCCGAAGCAGTCCGTTTCGACTATGCGGAAAAGCGCGCCGATGTATTCGGACCGGACAAATTGCCGGAAAACCTGCCGCCGCGTCATCTGGCGATTCAGATCAACCACGCGCTGCACGATCTGATGTGCAAATACCCCGAGGCGCTGGTGTTCGGAGAGGACGTCGCGCGCAAGGGCGGCGTGTACACGATCACGAAGGGGCTGTTCAAGGCATTCAAGGGTTCGCGCGTATTCAATACGCTGCTCGACGAGACCATGATCCTCGGGCTTGCGCAGGGATACGCGAACATGGGCATGCTGCCGATTCCGGAAATCCAGTACCTTGCGTATTTTCACAATGCCTGCGACCAGATTCGCGGTGAGGCCGCATCGCTGCAGTTCTTTTCCAACGATCAATTCCGCAACCCGATGCTCGTTCGCATCGCCGGGCTCGGCTATCAGCGCGGTTTCGGCGGCCATTTCCACAACGACAATTCGATTGCCGCGTTGCGCGACATTCCCGGTCTGGTGGTGGCTTGCCCGAGCCGCGGAGACGATGCGGCATTGATGCTGCGCACGCTCGCCGCACTGGCCGTGGTCGATGGGCGGGTATCGATATTTCTCGAGCCGATCGCGCTGTACATGACCAAGGATCTGCACGAGGCGGGCGACGGCGAGTGGCTCACGGCGTATCCGCCGCCCGATCGGGCGATCGCATTGGGTGAACCGCGCATCTACAACGAGACGGCCGCCGACGTGGTGATTTTCACCTACGGCAACGGCGTGCCGATGAGCCTGCGCGCGGCGCGCGCAATCGAGGCTGGACGCGGATGGCGGGTACGTATCGTCGACCTGCGCTGGCTGGTTCCGTTGAACGAAGAGGCCATCGCGGCACACGCCTCGAACGCGCGCCGGATCGTGATCGTCGATGAGGGCCGTCGTTCGGCGGGCGTCGGCGAGGGTGTCATCACGGCGATCGTCGAAGCCGGACACGGTGACACGCCGCTGCGCCGCGTCGTCGGCGCGGACAGCTTTACGCCGCTGGCCGGAGCGGCGCTGCTCGTATTGCCGGGCGAGTCCGATATCCTCGCCACGGTAGAAAGCTTCGAGCAGGGATGATCTCGGTGCGACGGCGCGCGATCGGGCGGCACGGCGATGGCATGCCGCAACAAGCGCATGCTATCGGCTTTTGTCATGCATGCGATTCGCCTATGATGCGGTGCATATGAGTCAACGCCAGTCGATCACGATCCTGTTCGCCGACGTATCCGGCAGTACCAAGCTGTTTGAACTGCGTGGCGACGAGGAAGCACGACGCATCATCGCCAATGTCCTCGGCGCACTGGTCGACATCACCGAAGAGCATGGCGGTCGCCTGATCAAGACCATCGGCGATGAAATCATGTGCACGTTTCCCGGCGCGCTGCAGGGGCTGCTCGCGTCCACCGACATGCAGCGGCGGGTCAAGAACGATCCGGTTTTCGTCGAGGACAACCTCGGCATTCGCGTCGGTCTGCACCACGGCGAGGCGCTGGTCGAAGCGAACGATGTATTCGGCGACGCCGTCAACGTTGCCGCACGCATGGCTGCACTCGCCAGGCGCGATCAGATCGTGGCGACGGCGTCCTCCGCCGCGGGCATCACGAATGCAGGAGGCCTGTCGGTGCGCTCGCTCGGCACTGCGCGCGTGGCCGGAAAACTGCGTCCCATCGAAATTGTCGACATCCTGTGGCAGGACGATCTGAGCAACGTAACCCTGGTCCAGCGTGTCGCAAGGACGGCGCCGGATACCTCGCGGGTCCGCGTGCTGCTGCGCTACCAGAGCCAAACCTTCAAGATCGACGAGATCTCTCCGGCGTTTACGCTGGGTCGCGATCTCGGCAGTTCGCTGAGCATCGAGGCGGAGTGGATATCGCGCCATCACGCGATCATCGAATGGAAGCGAGGGCACTTCGTCCTGACCGATCGTTCCACCAACGGCACCTGGGTGCGCATCGGCGACGAGGAGGAGTTCGTCGTGCATCGCGACGAATTTCGCTTGCGCAAGCGCGGCACGATCAGCCTCGGTCAGGCGAGCGCCGCGGAATCAACCCTGACCTTGTTTTTCGAATGCGACTACGATTCGCCGGAGCGAGACTGACATCGGGGCAGTCAACCCGGCACCGCAGACAAAATCGTATTCGAGCGACCGGTCGTTATGAGGTTGGATTGGACAGGGTCCCTAGTCGAAACCGTTGGCAAAGACCGTGTCGAAATCGCCTGGCGGCAGGTCGGGACCGGAAAAGATGCCAAGCGGCGCGTAACCCGAGTAGGTCGGGAACACGTAGTAGATGTTCGGGTTTCCCATGCGTCGGATCAGTGCTTCGCAGACGATCTGACGATAGTCGGTGGTAACGGCAACGTCGGTACCCTCGAACAACTCGTCGCCCGCAAGTCCCTGGAAGGTCCCGAATATCTGCCCGCCGTTGACCGCTCCGCCAAGCGCGAGCATTACGTTGCCGTAGCCGTGGTCGGTACCGGCGTTCGAGTTTTCCTGCACCCGGCGACCGAATTCGCTGACGACGACGACGCTGACGTTCTGCGTGAAATCGCCGGCGGGATCGCTGGCAAGATCGGTATGGAACGCACCGAGTCCGGCCGACAGGCTCTCCACCTGGTTGCCGAACCAGTCGTAGCTTTGCGTGGGATTGCCCTGATTGACATGGGTATCCCAGTTGCCGAGGTCGATCGTGACCGCACGCAGGCCCAGATTGAGCTTGATCAACTGTGCCGCATTGCGCAGTTGCAAGCCGAATTCGCCGTTGTACTGCAGGTTGTAGTTGGCGCCGCCGGACGGCTGGTAGCCATTCGGGTGATTGTTCGGGTCGTACAGGTTGAAATCGATTGGCCGCAGCAGCGCGAGCGACGACAGCGTCTCCACGCCGGCTGCTTCGAGCATCGTCGCGTTGCCCCACAAGTCGTTGGTGCGCGTTACCGCACCCACCAGGCCGTGCGCAGGATCGTCGTTCTGCCATGACCAGTGGAATGTATCAAGGCGAAAATCCGATGCGCTCATCATGGTGATCGCGTCGGTGCTGCCGAGCAGACTGCTCGCGGTGAGGTTGCCGAGCGACGTTGCGGGGAGCGCCACCGTCGGCGGCAGACCGCCGCTGACCAGGTGCCGGGTCAGCCAACCGATATTGGTTCCGGTGCCGCCGCCGAAACCGAATTCCAGATTCGCCTGTGCCTCGAAGTGGCTGCGCACGACCGGATTCGGTTGCAACTGACCGGCGCTGGTCACAATGGCGAGATGATTGGCGTTGAACAGATCGCGCAACGCGCTCGCACGCGGATGCAGGGCCCAGTTGGTGCCGTTGAGCGCGAGCGCGGCGCCGGTTCCCGAGGTCGGTACACGCGTCGTGACGCGGTTGGACTCGTAGTCGGCGCGATAGGGGCTGTTTGCTCCAGGAGGCAACAGGCTCAGGCCATCCATGGCATAACGCAGAAACACGACGATGAGCGTGTCGTTGGTGGCATCGGCCGGCAGCAGCGCCTGCGGTGCGAAATACGCCAGCGCGCGCTGTCCGGATCCGGCCGCGATGCTGGCGACTCCGCAGGTCTTGAGGAAATTACGCCGGTTGATTCTGGTCATGACGAGACTTCCAGGTGGGCACTAACGGCGCAGGAATTCAGGACTGGTGAGTATCAGGCCGATCGTCACACGCAGCCGCGCGATGGTGTAGTGCTGCGACAGGTCGTTGAGATTCCACACGCCGGTGTGCGTCGGCTGGCCGTTGTCGTCCTCCCCATCGGTTATGAGATCCAGCGGATCGTCCGGTGCCGCGTTCTGCCGGAAGAAATCGACCGCCACGGTATGCGTCGGCTCGGGGCGGTAACCCAGAATGCGATCGCACCAGTAGCCGATGATGTTGGCTGCGCTGCGCTGACCGGCGTCCGCAAACGCGCCGAGCGTCTGCCCCTGCACGTCGAGGAGGAACGGGTAGGTGTTGTTGTAGCTTTCGATCTGATGCATCTCGAGCAGTCGTGGCAGCAGTCTCAGGGTCATGCCGAGCGCGCCTGTGCTCGACCACTGTTGCTGCTGGTCGGGATAGCCATTCGGCGCCGGCCAGTAGAACAAACGCTGGCCGGCCGCCTGCAGCCGACCGAGGAATTCCTCGGTCGGCGTGTACAGATTCGGGTTGTTGTCGGGCACCGGCGTGAAATCGGCAGCGCCCGCGCGCAGTGCGCTGACGGCCGAGCACGCCGGGCGCTTCATCTTGGTGCCCCAGGATGTCTTAAATTCGTCGGACTGGAGAATCACCAGCAACACCTGCGCGATCTGGTCGGGTGCCTGCCAGGCCTGGTTGAACGTGGTGGCGGCACTCTCGATGAGTGCGCTCGACGGATTGTCGCCGACAAAACGACGGCAGAGCTTTCCGGCGACGTGATGCGCGGTGCCGGGGTGTTGCGCCAGCATGTCGTACAACGTGGTGCCGTCGGCCTGGCGCTGATACGCCGGGAAATAGCGCGCGAGGATATGCTTGGTGAGCTGGTCGTGCCGTGAGTCGTCGTACGCGAATTCGCCGAGCGGCGCGCCGTTGACCGGATCGTACGGATAGTTCGCGCCCGAAATCGTCCAGCCGCTCATTGCACGCGCGGCCTCATAAACATCGTCATCCACATATTTGAGGCGCTCCTCGGTTCCGTCCCAGGCAATGAAGTGACCGAGCAGTTCGAGGTTCGCCGGACTGTCCGGATCCTGCACGATGCCGCCGTAGTTTTCGCTGCCGAGCGTGTGCAGTTCCATCAGCTCGCGCGCATAGTTCTCGTTCGGATGCCCGGCTTCGTTGGCATAGAGATCCAGCATGTACATCATCGATGCCGATTGTCCGACCGCCTGCAGCATCGAGCGGAAACTGCCGAGCGCATTGCCGTACGGGCGGATCGCATCGCGATCGAAAGCCGGAAACATCGGGCCACCGTCGTAGTCCCAGCCGAACACGCTGAAATGGTCGTGCCAGAAGTCGACGACGGTCTCGTAGAGTTGGCGCCGGCTGTAGGTTTGCCGGACCAGCGTCGCGCATTCGCTTTCCGCTATGGGCAGCATGCGCAGGGAGTAGTTGTTGGTCACCGAGTGATGATCGGTCCACAGCTGGTTTGCGCTCTTGGCCAGCGTGAGGTAACCGGCGCCTGCGATGCGCGCATCGCAGGCGCTGTCGTCGATTGTCGCCGGGGCCAGCTGCTGGGCGAGCCACGCCTGCCAGCGCGCATCGTCGCTCGAGCCGAGCGCATTGAATGCAGCGAGATCCGGTTCGGTGAACCCGAACGTGCAGCGGCTCAGCCAGCGCACCGCGGCTGGAGGAAACGTCAGGGTCGCAGGACTCGCCGGCAGGTCGAAGTTGCGCAAGCCGTCGCGTCCGGGGCGGCGCAAGGCAAGCGCGGGGTCGGTCGTGTTCGCACCGACGCTCGCCGTCAGCAGCGCGAAAAGCCGGCGGCGTGAAGCGATGAAAGCGATATCCGCGCTGGCTGTGGCCATAAAGGTTGTTGACCCCGTGGACGGCGATGGACCCTGCTGCTGCGAATGCCCTGCAATCGGTCATTGGCGAGGTCGGATACGACCCACGGGGATTTACGCACGTTTGGCGCGGGCGATGCGTGACCGCGTGCACGAAACACGCATCAGATGATGCGGGGCTCGGGCTCCAGTTCCAGACCGAAGCGTGACCTGACGCCAGCGCGAACGCGTTCGGCCAGCGCCCAGATCTGCGCGCCACTGGCTTTGCCATGATTGACCAGCACCAGCGCGTGCTGGTCAGAAACCGCTGCATCTCCTTCACGCAACCCCTTGAAACCACAGTACTCTATAAGCCACGCAGCCGAGAGTTTTACGTATCCGTCGGCAACCGGCCAGACGGGCAGATCCGGATAGTCGACGTGCAGCGCCTGCGCCTCGATCGTGCCCACGGTCGGGTTCTTGAAAAAGCTGCCGGCGTTGCCGATGACGACCGGGTTCGGCAACTTGCGGGTGCGCAACCGAGTCACGGCGTCCGCCACGTCGGGGGCGGTCGGCTGCGTGATCCCCATGGCCGAGAGTTCCTCGCGGACGCCGGCGTACTCGAGCACGAGTGCATGCTGTCGCGGCAGGGCAAAGTCGACTGCGCCGATCACGTAATGCCCGGGTTCGCGTTTGAACAGCGAATCACGATAGGCGAACCTGCATTCCGCGCGGCTCAGCCGCACGCTCGCCTGCGTCGAGCAATCCAGTGCGTGCACCGATTGCACGAACCCGGCAAGCTCCACGCCATAGGCGCCGATGTTCTGCAGCGGCGCCGCGCCGACCGTCCCCGGGATCAGTGCGAGGTTTTCGAGCCCGGCCAGTCCCTGCGCGAGCGACCAGTGCACGAAATCGTTCCAGTTCGCTCCGGCTTCGACACGGACGAGCGCGCGATCGTCGTCCTGATCGAGCAGCTCGACAACGTTCGCCGAAATCGACAGGACCGTACCGGGCCAGTCGCGCGTGAACAGGACATTGCTGCCGGCCCCAAGGACCAGCAGCGGCTCCCCCTGCGGCACCACGGAATCGAACAGGTCGGGCAGGACACGGGTAGCGCGCACTTCGATCAGGCGCCGCGCTCGTGCGGCAACGCGGAACGTGTTTCGTTGCGCCAGCGAGGCGTTGTCGACGATCGAGTAATCCGCATCGCGCGACATGCGGTTTCACCTGCGCATGCCGGCGCGAATGGCCTCGACGCTTTCGCCGATGAGAGCCGGGCCGCGGTAGATCATGCCGGTATAGAACTGCACCAGACTCGCACCCGCAGCGATCTTGGACGCGGCATCGCCGCCCGACAAGATGCCGCCGACGCCGATCAGCGGTATGCGCCCTGCGAGACGTTCGGCCATCGCTCGCAGTATCGCCGTGGACGGGGCCATCAAC
>JBAVZT010000549.1:0-6952 GCA_049588955.1 Rhodanobacteraceae bacterium
GTTGATGCGTCCTGTCTGACAAGTTGCCTTGCAATCGACTGACGCGGCGGGAGCCGCGCGGCGCGGATTGCACTGTTACATGAGGAATGCGGTCATCACGAAGTCGAGTGCCAGCACGACAATCGACGAGAACACCACGGTGCGCGTGGTCGCATAGGCCACGCCTTCGCTGGTCGGCGGCGTGGTGTAGCCCTGGAACACCGCGATCAGACTGACCACGGCGCCGAACGCGAGACTCTTCCACACGCCGTTGACCACGTCGGTCCACACATTCACGCTGGCGGTCATGTTGCCCCAGAAGGTGCCGTTGTCGAGCCCGAGCCAGCTAACGCCGACCAGATGCGCGCCGAAAATGCCGAGCGCGTTGAACACGCAGGCCAGCAACGGCATCGCGATCACGCCGGCGAGAAAACGTGGCGCAACCACATAGGCAAGAGGATCGACCGCCATCATCTCCATCGCCGACAGCTGATCGGTCGCGCGCATCAGCCCGATCTCGGCCGTTATCGAAGTACCGGCGCGACCGGCGAACAGCAACGCCGTGACCACCGGACCGAGTTCGCGAAACAACGACAACGCAACCACGGTACCGAGCGCCGCGGTGCCGCCGAAGATCGACAGGGTGTAGTAGAGCTGCAACGCGAGCACCATGCCGACAAACAGTCCGCAGGTCATGATGATGACCAGGCTCATCGCGCCGACGAACCAGATTTGCCGGACGGTCTCGCGCAGATGCCGCAGGCTGCGAGGTATCGCCGCCAGAATCGCGAACAGGAACAGCCCGCAGGCGCCCACCTGAGCCAAGGCCGCGGCGAAGGGCCAAGCGGTTTTCTCGCGCGGCGCCGTCATGTCGCACCCGCAGCAAAGCCGAGCTCGCGCGCGTAGTCGATTGCCGGATAGTGGAATGGCACCGGGCCATCGGCTGCGCCGCCGAAAAACTGCCGGGTCCATGGCGAATCATCGCCGGCCAGTTGTTCCGGCGTACCGTGCGCGACGATCCTGCCGCCGGCGAGCAGGTAGACTTGATCGGCGACGCGTCGAATCGCCGCCAGTTCATGCGCGACCAGCACGCTGGTGATGCCGAGCGTGTCGTTGAGCGTGCGGATCACACGCAGCACCTGGTTCAGCGCAACCGGATCGAGCCCGACGAACGGCTCGTCGTACAGAATCAGCATCGGGTCGCGCACGATTGCGCGCGCGAGCGCGACCCGCCGCGCCATGCCGCCGGACAACTCGCTCGGCATCAACGCAGCGGCGCCGCGCAGACCGACCGCCTGCAACTTGGTCAGTACGACGTTGCGCACCAGATCCTCGGGCAGCTTCAGGTGCTGGCGCAGCGGAAATGCAATGTTTTCGAACACCGTGAAATCGGTCAGCAGGGCCGAGTTCTGGAACAGGAATCCGATACGCTCGCGCAGATCGAACAGCGCGTTGCGCGACAACTTCGGCACATCGTGTCCATCGATGCGGATGTTTCCCGCATCCGGCATGAGCTGCCCGGTGAGATGTCGCAGCAGGGTGGTCTTGCCGGTGCCGCTCGGGCCCATGACCGCGACGATCTTGCCGCGAGCGATGTCGAGATCCACGCCATCGAAGATCACCTTGCCGTTGAGCGTGGTCTCGAGTCCGCGCACCTCGACCAGTGGCGCGTCGACAGCGGATTCGGTGGAACGGGTTGCAGCGCTGGGGTCGCTCACGGAAGTACGATTCGGCCGGGTATTGGCGGGCCGGCTACCTTAGCGGAGCACCGCGCTCGCCGCCAGCATCGGCTGCGGGGGACTCAGCCCCGCTTCAGATCCGCGAGCAAGGTCGCGTGACGTTCGCGCTGGCGCCGCGTACGCAACTGCTGGCAGGTGATGATCGACCGCAGGTCGGTAATGGCGGAGGCAAAGTCATCGTTGACCACGAGAAAATCGAACTCGTCGGCGTGATCGATATCGGCACGCGAATCGGCCAGGCGTCTCGCAATCGACTCGGCGCTGTCGGAAGCGCGCGCCCGAAGACGCCGCTCCAGTTCCTCACGTGACGGCGGCAGGATGAAGATGGCGAGGCAATCGAGCCTCTTTTCGCGCACCTGGCGTGCACCCTGCCAGTCGATCTCGAGCAATACGTCGCGCCCTGCGACGAGCAGCGGCTCGACGGCGCCGACTGCGGTGCCTTTCAAGTCGCCATGCACGTCGGCATACTCGAAAAACTGATCGGCCGCGGCCATGCGCTCGAACACCTCGCGTGACACGAAGTGATAGTGCACGCCATCGATCTCGCCCGGTCGCGGCAGGCGCGAGGTGTACGAGACCGACAGCGATATGCCCGGTTCGCGTTCGAGCAGCGCCTTGACCAGACTGGTCTTGCCCGCGCCCGATGGCGCCGCGATGATGAACAATGTGCCGCTCATAGCGCGCTGCGACCGATTGCTCCGCGCCCAGGTTGGGGTATGGTCGTCATTCCGATGAATTGCCCTATTCCAGGTTCTGCACCTGCTCGCGCATCTGTTCGATCAGCACCTTGAGTTCGACCGCCGCGTTGGTCGTGCGCGGATCGGCCGATTTCGAGCCCAGCGTGTTGGCTTCGCGATTGAATTCCTGCATCAGGAAATCCAGCCGGCGGCCCACGGCCTCCTTGAGGCCGAAGATGCGGCGTGCTTCGGCGATATGTGTGCTCAATCGATCGAGTTCCTCGTCGACGTCCATGCGCGAAAGCTGCATCACGATTTCCTGCTCGATGCGACCCGGTTCAGCGGGCTGCTTGATATCCGCCAGACGCGCATCGACGCGGGCGCGCAGCGCGGCGCGCACCTCGGGCAAATGCGCGCGCACTTCGGCAACGATGCGTTCGATTGCATCCAGGCGCTCGCGCAAGAACTCGGCCAGTCGCGCGCCTTCGCGTTCGCGCGTGGTCACCATTTCGTCGAGTGCGCGATCGAGCAGAGTCAGCGCGTCACGTTGCAGTGACACGACTTCGACGCTCTGCTCGCGCAGCACGCCGGGCCAGGCGAGCAGGGACAGCAAGTCCACCTTGAGCTTGGGGAACCGGGTGCCGAGCTTGGCGGCGGCATCGGCCAGCCGCGACAACAACTCGTCGTCGAGCCGCAATTCCGATGCCGAGGCAATCGATCGGACGCGCAGTGTCAGATCGACTTTGCCGCGGGCGAGGCGCGCGCCGATGAGTTCGCGGAAGCGCGGCTCGAGACTGCGCAATTCCTCGGGCAGTCGCAGTCCCAGTTCCAGATAGCGATGGTTGACCGAGCGCAACTCGATCGACAGTTCGCCCTGCCCGGTTTCGCTTTCGACGCCGGCGAATGCGGTCATGCTGCGGATCACGCGCGGCCCTCGCAAGAAGCAAGATCATGCGCAATCAAGATGATGCGCAGTGATAGACTTCCCGGCCATTTTGCCATAGCAGAGTGCCGATGACTTTTACCCGTCCCTCCGGCCGTGCGGCCGATCAGTTGCGAGCGATCACGATAGAGCGTGACTTCACACGCCACGCCGAGGGTTCGGTTCTGATCACGTGCGGGGATACGCGCGTGCTGTGCACGGCCAGTGTGGACGAGCGCGTGCCGCCGTTCCTGCGCGGCAAGGCCGAAGGCTGGGTAACGGCCGAATACGGGATGTTGCCGCGCGCCACCCATGATCGCACCCAGCGCGAAGCCATGCGCGGCAAACAGGGCGGCCGCACGATGGAAATCCAGCGGCTGATCGGCCGCTCGCTGCGTGCTTGCGTCAATCGTGCCGCACTCGGCGAGCGAACCATCACGCTCGACTGCGACGTGCTGCAGGCCGACGGCGGTACCCGTACCGCTGCGATTACCGGCGCCTACGTCGCGCTGGCAGACGCGGTTCGCTGGCTGCACAAGAAACAGAAGATAACGCGCGATCCGATCGTCGGCGCCGTCGCCGCGGTTTCCGTCGGCATCTACCGAGGTGTGCCGGTGCTCGATCTCGACTACGCCGAGGACTCGAATTGCGACACCGACATGAATGTCGTCATGAACGACGGCGGCGGTTTCATTGAATTGCAGGGAACCGCCGAAGGCCACGCGTTCCGGCGCCAGGAGATCGATACGCTGATTGATCTTGCCGCCGGAGGCATCGCCGAGCTGTGCGCGCTGCAGCGTGAGTCTCTGACACGGTAGGCCTCGGACTGGCCTGTTCACATGAGCGAATCCCGTTGTTGTTCGGCGTCTCGCTTTCCTCGCCCGATATCCCGGTTCTCGCACCTCAGTGGGTAGTCGCAAGCTTTTCGCGTTGCTCGCGCAAAGCCGCCAGCGTGACAGTGAAGTCGGCGAGCCGCTGGCGTTCCTGATCGACGATGGCGGCGGGTGCGCTCTCGACGAAGCCTTGCCTGCCGAGCTTCGCGTTGCAACGTGCGATCTCGCTTTCGATGCGACGGATTTCGCGGTCGATGCGCGCGCTCTCGGCTTCGAGGTCGATAAGACCGGCCAACGGAATCAGCACGCGCAGATCACCGATGATCGCGCTCGCGGCGACCGGCTCGTCTTCACCGCCGCCGATCCAGCGTGATGGCTCCACCCTGGCGATGAATTCAATCTCCGCGGTGAACTTCGTGGCGCGCGCGCGATCGTCGATGTCGCCGCCCGAGTAGCAGAGCGGGATCACCCTGCCCGGTGCGATGCTCATTTCGCTGCGGATGCGGCGGATGCCGGTCAGTACCTGCTTGAGCCATTCAATGTCCGCCGCAGCCGCAACTGATTGGTCCGTATTCTCGAGGCCGCCGGTACGCGGGTAGGGCTGCACTGAGACCGACTCGCCGTTGATACCCAGTTTCGGCGCGACCTCGTGCCAGATCTCCTCGGTGATGAACGGAATGACCGGATGCAGCGCCCGCAGTACGGCCTCGAGGACGACCAGCAAAGTTTGCCGCGTCGATTCGGCAGCGACCTGGTCGTCGCCATTCAGCGCGGGCTTGGAAAGCTCGAGGAACCAGTCGCAGTAGTCGTTCCAGACGAATTCGTACAGCGCCTGTGCGGCGAGATCGAAACGGTAGACCGCGAAATGCGACTCGACCGCACCGAGCGTGCGATCGAGTTGCGCGCGTATCCACCGTTCTGCTTCGGTCACGGCCTTTGCGCCAGCCTTCGGCTTGGGTCCGGGTCCCCGTTCTTCATCCGTCGCAAGCGGAGAAGGTGAAGCGGACACGTTCATCAGCACGAAGCGCGCGGCGTTCCACAGTTTGTTGCAGAAGTGGCGATAGCCGTCGGCGCGCTTGAGATCGAAGTTGATCGTGCGTCCGTAGGTGGCGAGCGCGGCGAAGGTGAAGCGCAGCGCATCGGCGCCGACCGCGGGAAGTCCGTCGGGATAATCGCGGCGGATGCGTTTTTCGACCTTGGCACGTACCTGCGGAATCAGCAGTGTGGCGGTCGACTTTTCGATCAGCGCATCCAGGCCGATGCCGTCGATCAGGTCGATCGGATCGATCGTGTTGCCCTTGGACTTGGACATCTTCCGGCCTTCCGCATCGCGCACGATCGCGTTGATGTAGACCTCGCGAAACGGCAGGCGACCGGTGAAATAGCGTGTCGCCATGACCATGCGCGCGACCCAGAAGAAGATGATGTCGAAGCCGGTGACCAGCACCGCGCTGGGCAGCAACGCCTGATCCTGCGGCCAGTTCGCGACGACCCGACCGTTTTCGCGCAGCGGCCGTTGCGACGGCCAGCCCATGGTCGAAAACGGCCAGAGCGCGGATGAAAACCAGGTGTCGAGCACGTCCTCGTCCTGACGCAGCGAACCGACCGGCGGTTGTGTTGCGTGCGCTCGCGCATCGGCTTCGTCTTCGCCGACGAAGATGTGGCCGGACTCGTCGTACCATGCCGGAATCTGATGCCCCCACCAGAGCTGGCGGCTGACGCACCAGTCCTGGATGTTCTCGAGCCACTGCGTGTAGGTGCCGGTCCAGTTCTCCGGCACGAAGCGGATTGCACCGGACCGCACTGATTCAAGCGCCGGTTCGGTGATCGCCTTGCGGCCGCCCGGCCGTCCATCCGGCTGCACTTCGCGTGTGAGGTCGACGAACCATTGATCGGTCAACATCGGTTCGATCACCGCGTCCGAGCGCTGGCTGATCGGTACTTGCAGCGTGTGTTTTTTCGTCTCGATGAGCAGGCCGGCGGCTTCCAGATCGGCGAGCACCGCCTTGCGCGCGTCGAACCGATCGAGCCCGCGATAGGCGTTCGGTGCATTGTCGTTGACCTTCGCGTCGAGCGTCAGCACCGCGATCGGATCGAGTCGGTGGCGCACGCCGATCTGCCAGTCATTGAAATCGTGCGCCGGCGTGATCTTGACCGCGCCGGTGCCGAAGGCGGGATCGACGTAGGCATCCGCGATGACCGGAATTTCGCGTCCGGTCAGCGGGAGCTTGAGTTTGCTGCCGATCAGCGACTTGTAGCGCTCGTCCTCCGGATGCACGGCGACGGCGACATCGCCGAGCATGGTTTCCGGACGCGTGGTCGCGACAACGAGCCCTTCGCCGCCATCGCCGGCCGGATAGCGAATCGACCACAGCGAGCCTTCGCGCTCTTCGTTGCTGACCTCCAGATCCGACACTGCCGTCATCAACACCGGGTCCCAGTGCACCAGACGCTTGCCGCGGTAGATCAAGCCGTCGCGATACCAGGTAACGAACACGCGGCGCACGGCGGCCGAAAGGCCCGCGTCCATCGTGAAGCGTTCGCGCGACCAGTCGATCGACGCGCCGAGACGGCGCATTTGTTCGCCGATGGTCGATCCGGATTCCCGCTTCCATTGCCACACGCGTTCGATGAAGCGCTCGCGGCCGAGATCGTGGCGCGACACGCTTTCAGCCGCGATCTGGTTTTCGACGATCTTCTGCGTGGCGATGCCGGCGTGGTCGGTGCCGCCCTGCCACAGCGTTCGATAGCCGAGCATGCGGTGATAGCGGATCAGCATGTCCATGATGGTCTGCTGGAACG
>JBAVZT010000550.1:0-3582 GCA_049588955.1 Rhodanobacteraceae bacterium
TGTCGAGACACTGTCGATCGAGCGCGCGCGCGAACTCCTGCCCGCGCTTGCGGCGTGCCTCGTCGAGCCGATCGCCGACGCCTCGATCCTGCCGACCTCGCTCTTGTGCGAGTACGCGCGCCGCGACGTCATCGTCGCGCTCGGCGGCGATGGTGCCGACGAATTGCTGGCCGGCTACGATCCGTTTCGCGCGCTGCGTTATGCGCGCTGGTATGAGCGATTCGTGCCCAAGCCCGTACATCGTGCGATTGCGTTGCTCGCGGCACGCCTGCCGGTATCGCACCGTTACATGAGCTTCGATTTTCGACTCAAGCGCATGCTGCGCGGCCTCGATGCACCACCGCATCTGCGGCTGCCGGCATGGATGGCGCCGCTCGCGCAATCGGAACTCGAGCAGTTGTTCAGCGAGGCGCTTGATCCGGACGATCTCTACAGCGAGGCGATCGATGCCTGGGACGAGTGCGCGAACAGCGATCCGGTCGACCACGCCATTGCGTTCTACATCCGCCTTTATCTGCAGGACGACATCCTGGCCAAGGTCGACCGGGCGAGCATGCTGCACTCGCTCGAAGTGCGCTCGCCGTTCCTCGATGCCGATCTGGTCGATTTCCTGCGGCGCGTTCCGTCCGACATGAAGTTGCGCGGCTCCACCAGCAAATGGATTCTGCGCCGGGCAGCGCGATCGCTGTTGCCGCGCGAAACCCTTGCGCGTGGCAAACAGGGTTTCGCGGTGCCGGTCGGCCGCTGGTTCCGCGATGGTGTCCTGTCTTTAAGCGACGCAACCGCCATCAATCCCGCATTCTGGCGTTCACGCGCTGCCGAACATCGCGCCGGACAGACCGACCAGCGCATGGGACTGTGGGGTGAGTGGATGCTCGATGCCTCGCCGCTCGGCAAGCTGCCGATTGCGCCCGACTGAATCACGGCAGGACCGGTTGAGCAGCAATACCCATTGCACGCAAGCTGGACCGCATGGGTATCGCTGCGCTCAACCCATCCTGCAAACCCCTGCAAACGATTGGCGGCTTGATATTCAAGCACGCCCGATTGCGCAAGGTGTGCACGGATCTTGCGAACGGCGTCAATCGGCCGGATCGCCATCGAAATTTCCGGCCAAAATCCGGTCGAGCACCGCGATTCGGGTCCCGTCGTAGAAACGGATCTGGCCATCCACCGCGGTCCACAGGACGCCGTCGAACACTGCGCTCGGCGAATCGACGATGGAATCGGCGCTGCCGAGCGACAGTGTGGTATGCATCCATGTCGCGCCGTCGTAGAGAAAATGCGCGAGTTCGTTGTCGCCACTGCGCACATACACGCCGAGCGACGATGCGTCGGAGATCGGTTGGGCGGGACTGCCCGCGAGTTCGAGCCCGCTGCCTTGCGAAAGCGACGTTTCGAGCCAGGGTGGCACGCCGACCGACGAGGCGGTTTCCCACAAGGCGCCGGCAAGATCGGTGTAATAGACGCGATCAAGGCCATCGAAGCGGCGCGCGCTCGGGAATCCGCGCAGCGTCCCGTCCATTCCGCTGATTCGCTGTGGAGCCTCCCATGCACCGCCGCCGTCACGCAGCAGACCGTACAGGGCGCGTGGTTGCTCCACACAAGACGTAAGGTCCGGCGGCACCGGCGCAGGATCGACATAGGTTGTATCGCCACTGCGGTAGCTTGCCTCGAGGCGTCCGGTCTCATCGGCGGTGACAGCCGGGCGTCCGACCGCGTGCGTCGCCGGGCCCGCGAATGCCAGCGTCTGGCCGCCCGCCGTAACATGCCAGTGATAGAAATCGGTTCCCGGCGCATCGTTGTCACGCGGCGCCTGTGCGAGCGCATCGAGCTGACCCGGCGCGAGCGAAATCCCGATTGGATTGGTCACCACCCGACCACCCGGTATCACCACGCCGCTGCCGCTATCGGTGATCAAGGGCACGACGGTCCACTGGTCGTTGTCGTAATACACGAGTTCAGGCTGATGGGTTTCATCCCGGACCAGCACGTCGATCGCATGCACCGCGTTTGCCAGAACGAACGGCGCGCCGACAATCGGAAAACCGAGATCCTGCCAGCCGCTCGCAGCGTAGTACCACAAATTGCCGGTGGTGCCACGTTTCACGGCGCTCTCCGGCGAGGCGGCGCCGAAGCGTGCGTGCGCGCCATCCAGTGCCGCGAGCAGCACGTTGTGCGCAGCGTCGCGCGAGATCTGGTGAATGGTTGCCGCCTCGTCGGTATCGAGCGTGAATCCACCGCCGCCACCGAGTCCGTGCAATGCGCGCCGAACCTTGCCTTCGTAGTTGCGCAGGTCGCTGTCCCAGGCCGAGGGATCGGCATGCTCGGCCTGACCGAAACAACAACTGTCGCGGCGGTTGAGCACCTGAATCTGCTCGCGACCGGGGCCGTATCCTCCGAGCAGATAAAGGTCCAGATAGCCCGCGAGACTGTACATGTCGGTGACGTACTGCTCGGTGTCGCCAAGCTCGTCGCACGGTTGAACCGTCGGATCGTCCGGCGAGCGGCCGTCGTAGTACATGCGTCCGAGCGCAGTCATCACGGTGGCGTTGCGCAGATACAGCGGCAGCGATCCCGCCACCGGGACGCTGAGCCGGATACGCGGATCGAGCGCGGCGTAGACCGTCGTGGTCCAGCCGCCGCCGGAAAGTCCGGTCATGTTGACATCGGTGTAGCTGTCGTGAGCGAGCAGGTAATTGAGGCTGTGCAGCGTCGTGTCGAGAAAATAACGCATGCCGCTCCCCGACGCCGGTGCCTGATCGGGTTCGAACAGCCAACCATGCCCGTGTGTGAGGCACTGGTCCGCCGTGTAGAGCGGCATCAACACCGCCAGCACGTCGTAGCCATCGGCAACGAGCGCGTTGATCGTCATCTGCAGGCCCATGTAGTAGCGCGGAGCAACGAATTGCAGCGCGTCCTCGCCATCGGCGAACGTGTCCTGACACATGTCCGGCGCCATGTGACCGTTGTGGACGATGACGAGGCGATGGCGCCGGTTGGCCTGCGGCACGAAATGCCAGGCCCGGCCGTCGATGATCGTGCCGTTCGCCGTCGGCATATCGAGCTGGAGCGCGTCGACGCGTGCGAGGTTGACGTTGCAGCCGATCGGACTCGCAATATCCGGGATCACCGTCACATCGTCGTCGGTCGGCAGCGTCGGCTGGCCCCAGATGTATTCGTAGAGCTGCTGGCGCGTGGCCTCGACATCGGCAGCGCTTGCGATATGGACCGCGCTGTCGTCGACGACCGGAATCGGGCAGACGTCGAGCGCATGGCTCGCGGGCGCGACCGAGATGAGGCACATGCCGACCAGGAGCAGGCTGCGAATGTCGAAACGGCGGGCGTCTGGATGTGTGATCACACAGCCTCCCGGGCGCGAACGGGATCGGTCGATGTGCGCATCCCACGGCATACCGGAAACGTCGGGGCTTGGCCCCAGCCGGACCGTCGATGCGCTGTTCGGCGCTCCATTGTAACCTAGCGTTCCTTCTGACTTGTCATTCAGCGGTTCACCGCCGTATTCGCCATCCTGATCAGCGCTGCCTCTCCGCTCGCTACCTCCGCGCTGCGCGGGTTGGA